>USTC01000082.1 GCA_900557505.1 uncultured Collinsella sp. | reverse complement strand
GCCTATCTGATCGAGGAGCCCATGGCGGCTGCCATCGGTGCCGACCTGCCCGTTGAGGAGCCCACGGGCTCCATGGTCATCGATATCGGCGGCGGCACCACCGAGGTCGCCGTTATCGCTATGGGCGGTATTGTCGTGTCGCAGTCTATCCGCATTGCCGGCGACGAGTTCGACCAGGCTATCCTCACCCATGTTCGCGATGCCTACAACCTGGCTATCGGCGAGCGCACGGCCGAGGACATCAAGATTAAGGTCGGCTCCGCCGTGCCGCTCAAGGATGAGCTCGAC
Organism: uncultured Collinsella sp.; assembly: GCA_900557505.1. Taxonomy (GTDB): domain Bacteria; phylum Actinomycetota; class Coriobacteriia; order Coriobacteriales; family Coriobacteriaceae; genus Collinsella. Next base: position 5,888 of record USTC01000082.1, on the reverse strand, counting down.
GTCGAGGTCAACGGACGCGACGTTATCACGGGCCTGCCCAAGACCGTGCGCATCGAGAGCGAGGAGATTCGTCGCGCGCTTAACAAGCCGCTCGACGAGATGGCCAAGGCCGTTAAGGACGCTCTGGACGCTACGCCGCCCGATCTTGCCTCGGACCTTATGTACTACGGCATTCTGCTGACCGGCGGCGGTGCGCTGCTGCGCGGCCTCGACGTGCGCCTGCGCGACGAGACCGGCGTTTCGGTCCACGTCAGCCCCACGGCGCTCGATAACGTCGTAAACGGCTGCGCCCGCGTGCTCGAGGCCAACGCCTTTGACGGTGGTTTCGTCCAAACCAATGCTTAATTTCCAAAAGGTGGATTCCATTTGGCACGATCTTCGGGTTTCTCTCCAAATCTGAATACCAAGCGACAATCAACGGGTATGCGCCCGTTGATTGTTTTCAGCCTGATTTCGGTGTTGCTGCTCACGTTTTATATCCGTGAGGGCGAGGCCGGGCCGATTCATGCCGTGCGCTCGGGTGTGACGACGATTACCTCGCCGGTGCGCTTTTTGGGGTCGGCCGTGGCGGCTCCCTTCAATGCGATCGGCAACGTGTTCTCCAACCTCACGGCTTCGCAGGAGTCGCTCGATGACCTCAAGAAGCAAAACGAGGTGCTGACCTCTAAGGTCGCCGAGCTTTCCGAGGCTCAAAAGACTGCCGAGCGCCTGGAGGGCCTGGTCGGGCTGCAATCGACCTACAACCTTAAGTCGACCGCCGCTCGTATTGTCGGTGCCTCGGGCGATGCCTGGACCTCGACCGTTACCATCGACAAGGGCTCTGCCGACGGCCTTACCATCAACATGCCCGTGACGAGTTCCGCCGGTGTTATCGGCCAGATTATCGAGGTATCGGCCAAGACCTCTACCGTGCGCCTGATTGGCGACGAGAACTCGGGCGTGTCGGCTATGGTGCAGGACACGCGCGCCCAGGGTATGCTGCAGGGCCAGCCCGATGGCACCCTGCGCCTTGAGTACGTGAGTGTTGACTCCGACGTCAAAGTCGGCGACATCATCGTGACCTCTGGCATTGGCGGCGTGTTCCCCAAGGGCCTGCCGCTCGGCACCGTTTCCTCGGTGGAGAAGTCGGCCAACGATGTGTATTACACCATCGTCGTACGTGCCCAGACCACGGCAGAGAATAACGAGGAGGTGCTCGTCATCACCTCGCTGACCGACGAGCAGTCGGCCTCGGACGAGGACGTGAGCACGGCCAACAGCACGCCGCAGGGCACCTCGCGCGATGCTGCGACCAAGACGAAGGACGAGAGCTCGGATGACAGTTCCGACACGTCCGAGGCGACCGATTCCGGCTCGAGCGAATAGGGGGCATGTCCATGGATCTACACGAGCAGGGGGCGAGCTCCCGCACGTTTGTAATCGCCGCCATTGTGTGCGTGCTGCTGCAGGCGGGCCTGGCGCCGCAGATCTCCATTGCGGGCGGTCGCGTCAACTTTATGATTATCCTGGTATGCCTGAGCGTGTTCTCGGGCGATCCCACGCGGGCTGTCGTCTGCGGTTTTTGCAGCGGCCTGTTCTATGATCTTTCCGCCGTTCCGGTGGGCGTTATGTCGCTGCTGTTGACGGTGGGCAGTTTTGCCCTGGTGCACAGCGCTGCCGGTCAGACGAGCGGCTCCCCGAGCGCGCGCGGTATTACCGTGGGCGCCTTCGCGCTTGCCATCAACGTGGTCTACAGCATCATCTTGCTGTTTATGGGTTTGGAGTCGAGCTTTGTGGTAGCTGTTTTTGGACACGCCCTGCCGTCTTCGATCCTGACGGGTCTGGTTGCCATTCCGTTTTTGATGTCCGGTGTCGTGCCGCAGTCCGGTTACGGATTCTCCGCACGCGGTGGTCATCAGACGGGCATGCGCTTTAAGCCCAAGACCCGCAAACTCAAATAGGGGAGGCCCGTAGATGTCTTCCCAGATGACGGTTATCATCGCCGGTATCGTGCTGGTCGTGGCTATTGTGGTCGCGCTGGTCATCATGCGCCGCGGCGATTCCCGTTTTACCTACGACACACAGCATGGAACGGCCCCGCGCGCCACCGAGGGCGAGGACAATACCGCCGCGACTGCCTTCAAGGGTCGCTTCTCCATCCTCACCGCCGGCGTGGGCGCGATGTTTGCCGCACTCGCCGTCAAGCTGTGGGGCATGCAGATGGTCTCATCGGACTACTACGACAAGCAGGCCAAGAGCAACCAGACCCGTACCGTCACCACGCCGGCTGTGCGCGGGCGAATCCTTGATCGCAATGGCGTGGCACTTGTGCAAAACCGTCCCTCACTTGCCGTCGTTGCTTATCGCGACCTGGCCGACGACACCGTGCTGGTGCATCACCTCGCGAATGTGCTCGGCATGCCCTACGTCGCGGTTCTGCGCAACATTCAGGACAATTCCGAGGGCGCCCAGAGCCTACATACCATCGCGACGGACGTGCGCCGCTCCACGGTTGCCTATATCAAGGAGCATGCCGGCGAGTTCCCGGGCGTGAAGATTGCCGAGCGCACCGAGCGCCAGTACCCGTACGGCGAGACGGCCTGTCACATTTTGGGCTATACCGGCACCATTACCTCCGAGCAGCTCGAGGCGCAGAACAAGAAAGCTTCGGGCGATAACGATAGCGCCGCCGGTCAGATTACATACCAGTCGGGTGATATCGTGGGCCAGGCGGGCGTCGAGAGCTACTACGAGAACTTGCTGCAGGGTATTCGCGGCGAGCAGACGGTGAAGGTCGATGCTTCGGGCAATGTGACCGGTCAGGCCGGCGCCGTGCCCGCCAAGGCCGGCTCCGACATCAAGCTCACGCTTGACCTCAAGATTCAGCAAGCCTGCGAGACGGCGCTTGCAAGTGCCATTGAGCTCGCTAAGACCACAGGCCACAGCGACGCCGGCAATGGTGCCGTGGTGTGCCTCGACCCCAATAACGGCGAGATTCTGGGCATGGCCAGCGAGCCCAAGTTCGATCCTTCGGTGTTTATCGGCGGCGTCTCCAACGATGTTTGGACCGAGCTCAACGATGACGAGGGTTCGCATCCGCTGCTCAACCGCGCCATTAGCGGCCAGTACATGTCGGCTTCGACCATTAAGCCGCTCTCGGCGCTGGCTGGTCTTGAGTTTGGAACCTACACTTCAACGCAGACAACCAACTGCACCGGCTATTGGACGGGTCTGGGCAAGTCGTGGGGCAAGCGTTGCTGGCTTCAATCCGGACATGGTGTCATGACGCTGCAGTCCGGTATCGCCAATTCCTGCGACCCCGTGTTCTACGACATGGGCAAGGCGTTCTTTTATGACGAGCAACATCCCGAGGGCCTGCAGGAGGTCTTTCGTCGCTGGGGCCTGGGCAAGACCTGCGGCATCGACCTGCCGAGTGAGGGCACGGGCCGTATTCCCGATGCCGAGTGGAAAGAGTCTTACTTTACCGACGCATCTGCCGAGGACCGCAAGTGGAATGCCGGCGATATGACCAACATTGCCATCGGCCAGGGCGACATCCTGGTGACGCCCCTGCAGATGGCGTGCGCCTATATGGGTCTTGCCAACGGCGGCAAACAGTACGTGCCTCACGTGTTTTTGTCAGCCGTGTCGCGCGATGGCGACGGTGACGCCTACAAGTACAACGGCAAGGGCAAGAAGAAGCGCCTGGAGGCCAAGATCAACAGCGATTCGGATTTGGCTCTTGTTCGCAACGGCATGCACGATGTGATTTACTCCGCATCGACTTCGACCGCCGCGCACTTTAACTCCCTGACCCCTACGGTCTACGGCAAGTCCGGCACGGGCGAGAAGAGCGGCGAGGACGATTACGCGTGGTTTTGCGCCTACGCGCCGGCCGATGACCCTAAGTACGTGATTGCCACTATCTTGGAGCAGGGCGGTGGCGGCTCCGATACCGCGTTGCACGTCGTGCGCGATGTCCTCGGTGCGATTTATGACGAGCCCGACACGTCGACGGCCACGGGCGATTCCTCGGTTCGATAGGAGGTTGCGATGGACTTTTCGCCGGCGGACCTGTTCCGCTCAACCAAAACCGGCTCTCGCAGCAGCCTGGACCGCGTTAACAAGCAGCTCTCGGCCTCGCGCGGCACGTTCCGCCAGAAGGTACACATCGGCGTGCTGCTGGCTACCGTCGCGCTCGTTGCCTATGGCGCCATCATTATTTGGTCGGCGTCGCAGTTTAAGGCCGATGCCTCGTTCTCGCGCCACCTGCTGGGCATTGGCATTGGCGCGGTGCTGGCGGTGCTCGTCTGGCGCACCGACCTACGTGGTATTTCCAATTTCTCGACGGCGCTGCTCGTCATTGACCTTATTGTGATCTTCTCGCCTAAGATTCCGGGCCTGTCCTACACGGGCGGCTTGGGAATGACGGGTTGGATCAAGATTCCCGGTATCGGTTTGACATTCCAGCCGGTTGAGCTTGCCAAGCTCATCACCATTTTCTTTATGGCCACGCTTGGCTCGCAATACAACGGCCGCATCGATACCGTTCGCGACTACATTAAGCTCTGCGGTATGCTGTCCATTCCGTTCTTGGCCGTCGTCGCCATGGGCGACCTGGGCTCGGGCCTGGTCGTGCTGGTCTCGGGTGCCATCGTCATCTGCATGAGCGGTGCACGCCGCGAATGGGTGCTGTCGACCTTGGCCCTGCTGGTTGGTTTGATTGCGCTCATCTTGGCGCTCGACTCGGTCTTTGATTCGCTCCTTGGACACGACGTGCTTATCAAGCAGTATCAGATGAATCGTCTGACAGTCTTCATCAACCCCGACAAAGCCGATTCGGATGATGCCTACAACCTGCAGCAGTCGCTCATTGCCGTCGGCTCGGGTGGCTTCTTTGGTAAGGGCCTGGGCCACGCGACGCAGTCGGCCGGCGGCTTTCTACCCGAGTTCCACACCGATTTCGTCTTCGCCTTCCTGTCCGAGACCTTTGGCTTTTGCGGTTCCTTTTTGCTCCTGTGCCTCTACGTGCTGCTGATCTTCTCGACGATCCGCGTTGCCTTTAAGTGCGAGTCATTGTTCTTGCGCCTATCGTGCGTGGGTATCGTCGGCATGTGGGCGTTCCAGACCTTCGAGAACATCGGCATGTGCATTGGCATGATGCCGATTACTGGTATTCCGCTGCCGTTTATTAGTTTTGGTTCGTCGTCGATGATGATTCAGTTGCTGACGGTGGGTATCGTACAATCCATATGGCGGCATCGTTCGGGCGCCGCGTAACCGCTGGAGGGGTTTGCCATGAAGATTCCCGTAGATAAGTTGACCAGCGCTTTTAAGATGGGCGCGTCTGTTAAGAAGGACTCCGATACACCGGTGCGTGTCTCGGTTTACCTTGATTCGACTGCGTCTCGCTTTTTGGTCGAGACGGTTCGCGATGCCTTTGTGCCGCAGACGACTTCGGGCATTGTGCGTGTTGATCGCCTGGGGGAGGACCGTATCGTTCCCAAGGCCGATACCGACGTGGTGCTGGTCCTCTCGTGCGGATCCGACCGCCTGGAGAGTGCCGTGCAGGAGCTCGTGATTGCCGGCGCGCCCGTGTGCGTGCTTGCCGAGTCCGCCGTCGAGGTGCCGTTCGTTGAGGAATCTACGCCTATGCTCGGCGTGGTGGCGGCGACTGATAAGACCTATCTGCTCGAGACGCTTGCCCGCTGGATCCTCGATCGTACGGACAAGGAGACGGCTTTTGCCGCCAACTTTGCTTTTATGCGCATCGCGGCGGCAAATCGCATCATTCCCTCGTGCGCGCTCACCAACATGGCGACGGGTGCCTTGGTGTTTTTGCCGGGTGCCGACTATCCCGTGATGGCGCTGGCGCAGGTGGGCATGCTCTTTGAGCTGGCGGCCATCTT
>USTC01000081.1 GCA_900557505.1 uncultured Collinsella sp. | reverse complement strand
GCCGCGCGAAGCCGCCCCGTTTGCCATCGATGAGCGCAACCTGATGCTCGCCATGGACATCATCCTGCGTGACTAGTCGATCTGTCTAACAATAGAATCAATTCCCCTATGTCTAGTTTCCGAACGATTTTGTTCTAATGTTCGGAAACTCCCTTTCTCGTGCTAGACTTTGCACCGTCGAAGGGAACATATATGGATAAGCGAGATCTTGAGCAATTGCTGAGCGATGTTGCCGACGGAGTAGTCACCCCGGCAGTCGCCCTCACGCGCCTCCAGACGGCGCCAACCGCCGATCTGGGTTTTGCGCAGCTCGATCTTTCGCGCGGGGTGCGCCAGGGAGCCGGCGAGGTTGTCTACGGCGCCGGAAAAACCGCCGAGCAAATTGCCGCCATTATCGAAGCGCTGCACGATGCCGGTCAGGAGCGCATCCTGGTCACGCGCCTGGACAGCGAAAAAGCAGCCCGCATCTCGGAGCTCCTCGACAACGGCATCGACCTGGGATATATCCCGGACGCGCAGCTCGCCCTCGTGGGCGGCAAGCCCTCCCCCACCGGTAACGGACGCATCGTCGTCGCCTGCGCCGGCACGAGCGACTTGCCCGTCGCCGAGGAAGCCGCGTTGACGGCCGAGTTCTATGGCAACGAGGTCGACCGCCTCTACGACGTAGGCGTCGCCGGCCTGCACCGCTTGCTCGCGCATGCCGAGGAACTTGCCCAGGCGCAGGTGGTCATCGCCATCGCCGGCATGGAAGGCGCGCTGGCGAGCGTTATCGGCGGCCTGGTGAGCTGTCCGGTCATTGCCGTTCCCACCAGCGTGGGCTACGGCGCGAGCTTTGGTGGCGTAGCCGCACTGCTCGCCATGCTCAACTCCTGCGCCAGCGGCGTTTCGGTCGTCAATATCGACAACGGCTTTGGTGCCGCATACCAGGCAAGTCTTATCAATCATCTGAGCGCCGGCACACCCCGCGCCCGCTAAGGAGCATTCCATGTCCAACCATCAGCATACGCTTATCATCGACGGCACCTCGGGCATCAGCGGCGATATGACCGTCGCGGCCCTGCTCGACCTGGGCGCCAGCGAGGAGCATCTGCACGAGCAGCTCGCCACGCTGCCGGTCGACGGCTTTGAGATTGCCGTCACACGCGTAAACAAGCATGGCATCGACGCCTGCGACTTTGACGTTCAGCTGGCAGAGGAGCTCGAGAACCATGACCACGACATGGCCTGGCTCTACGGCAACGAAGCAGTTGCCGGGCACACACATGAGCATGAGCATGAGCATGAGCACCACCATCATGATCATGGCGAACACGAGCACTGCCACGAACATGACCATGAGGGCCACGCCCATGAGCACGAGGATCATCACCACACCCACCACCATCATCACCGCTCGCTAGCCGACGTCACCGCCATCATCGATGGCTCGCAGCTAAGCGATGGCGCCAAGCGTCGCGCGCTCGCCATTTTTTCCGTACTCGCTGCTGCCGAGGCCAAGGCTCACGGTAAAACGCCCGAGACCGTCATGTTCCACGAGGTAGGCGCCATCGATTCCATCGTTGACATCTGCTCTGTCGCCATCTGCCTCGATGACCTGGGCATCGAGGATATTGTCGTCGAGTCGCTCTCCGAGGGTCACGGTACCATCCACTGTGCCCACGGCCTCATGCCCATTCCCGTCCCCGCTGTCGTCAACCTGTGCCAGGCAGGCAATATCGCCCTCACGCCCGCGCCGGTCGCCGGCGAGCTCGTGACGCCCACGGGCGCCGCCATCGTCACCGCGCTGCGCACGTCCGACCAACTGCCCTCACGCTACCGCATCGAAGCCGTCGGCTACGGCGCCGGCAAACGCCCCTACGAGGGTTGCTCCGGCACGCTCCGTTGCCTGCTTGTTCATGTGGATGCATAGCCATGGATGCCCGCAAAACCAAAAGCCGCACCGCTATTGTCAATGCGTTTTCCGAGCTCCTTCGCGAGAAGGACTACGGCAAGATCACCGTCGGCGACATCATCGCGCGCGCTCACGTAGGCCGCGCGACATTCTACGGCCTCTTCAAGAGCAAAGATGACCTACTGTCCGAGCTCGTGAGCGACATCTGCACCCACGCCCTCGACGACGATGGCACGCCACTCGACGACCCGCTCGTGCAGGTCGAGCATATCCTCAACAACCTCTGGGAGCGCCGCCAGGGCGTTCGAGCCCTCGTAGCCGGCGCCGGCTCACGCGTCTTCGCCGACTGCCTACGCAAGACCATCATGTCACGAGCAGCCGAAACCGTCCCCGCCGACCCCGCAGGCCCCGCCGCCACCATGGACCGCAGTTTCTTGCTGCACCACATAGCCTCAAGCTTCGTAGGAATGGTCCAATGGTGGGCCTGGCACAACTTCCAAGCCCCAAAAGAGGACGTAGCCAAAGACTACCTATCAGCCATAAAGCCCCTCTTCAACTAAGTAAGTAAGCCTCTCATCCCAAGGCACCGCCCCACCCCAGGCCACCACGCATCCCAAAGTGTCACTCGCACCTCAAAGCGCCCAACAACAAAGTGCCCACCACATCCAAATTCAGATATATATGTTGGTTGCTTGTTCGAACGCAACTGGATTCCCGCAGGGTCCGGCATAGGTTAACTTTCCGCCGCACTCCGCAGGACGCAAGAAGCTCCCGCCGCACGAAGTGCGCAGCGGGAGCTTCTTGCATGCCCGAGGACGCGGCGGAAAGTTAACCTATGCCGGACCCGGGCGTTATATCAATTGTCTTGGACTAGAACATGCCCAAGAAACCATGCACAAACAGCGCGGCCAAAGCGGCACCGACAAACGGCGCGATGCCAGGAACAAGCAGGCCGTACTTCCAGTTGTTGTCAGCCTTGTTCTTGATCGGCAGCACCTGATAGGCCATGCGAGGACCAAGGTCACGAGCCTGGTTCATGGCGAAGCCGGTAATGCCGCCCATGCCCATGCCAACAGCCCAAACGATCAGGCCGACGCAGATGGCAAGCATCAGAACGTTCTCGCCAGCGCGGCTAGCGGCAGCAAGGATGGCGCTGATGAACACAAAGGTGCAGATAGCCTCGCAGAAGAAGTTACGGGCATAGTTCGTACCCTCGGTGGTGGGGTTGGTCGAGAAGATGTTGCGCTGGGCAATGGGGTCGACGACGCCCTCGGAAGCCTTGAACTCATCGGCATACATAAGCCAAGCGATTACGGCGCCCACAAAGCCGCCGAGCATATCGGCAATCATGAAGGGGATGCAGCTGCTCCACGGCACCAGGCCTACGATGCACTGGGCAAGCACCATAGCCGGGTTCATGCACACGGCGCCGCCAAAGACAAACAGGCAGACCGAGATGCCAAAAGACCAAGTGGTGATGGCAAACATATGGCCGGAGCCCTGATACTTGGTGCCCTTGAGCACGGTATCGCAGTGCACGCCCACGCCAAAGATGATCATGAGGGCCGTTGCGCCGAATTCGCAGAGGAGTTTGGTAAGCATAAAACCTTATCTTTCTTGTCGGTTATAAACGATTCGTTTAGGCCGCGCGCTAGTGCTGAGCGACAACAACGCCCAGGCCATCGGGAATAACGGCCACCTTGGCATCGGCACCCTTCATCTCAAAGGCGAGCTTGAGCGCCTCCTCGAGGGTGTTGACCGGCGTCATGTGCATATCCTTGATCATCTGGTGATCGCACAGGTCGGTGACCATGATCACAGGGTGATGCGCCAGGATGCGGGCAAAGATCTGGCTCGTCCACTGGTCGGGCAGGGTCTCGTCCTTAGGACGGTCGATACAGGCGCGCTCAAACTCTGCCGGATCGTTGTCGGCGATGTTGTGATAGAAGCCCTCGCCGCCGTGACCGTCGGCACAACCGGCGACGTCGATGATCACACCGCCCTCGGGAAGCGTGGCCTCGGCAGAGCACATGCCCTTCACGGCCTGGTAGATGTTCTGATCGAGCGGGTAGCCGCCGTTGGTGGTGATGGCAATCTCGCACTCGACGGGCTCAACGCCGGCAAGGCTCTTCACGAACTCGCAGCCAGCCTCGTGTGCCTTGTGGATGTCACCGGCGAAGGAGCCGATGACCTCATGCTTGCCGTTGAGCACCACGTTCAGCACAAAGGCAAGGTGAGCCATCTCGGCAGCGGCAAACATGTCCTCGCTCACGTGGTTGTGGCACAGGTTGCCGGCGCGCGAATGAGAATCGTTCACAAACTGGCCGTTGTGGTTGTACATGATGGTCTTGTAGCTGGCGATGCCGGGCAGGACGGACTTGCGGCTGCCGGAGAAACCAGCAAAGAAGTGCGGCTCAATAAAGCCCTCGGCAAGCAGCAGATCGCAATCGACGGCAATCTTATTGATGATGCACTCGCCACCAGAAGGCAGGGTGCCGATCTTTTTCATCATGCTGTCGTCAGTCGCAACGTGCATAACGATTTCCTCGTTGGCAACGATCTCCTCGCCGTACTTGTTGACGAGCTCCTCGTGCGTCGACGGACGATGCATACCCGTAGCAACCAGAATGCGAACGCGCGCTTCAGGCGCAGCAGAATGGATGTGATGCAGCAGAATAGGCATCGTCACACGCGAGGGAACGGGGCGCGTATGGTCGGAGCTAATGATGACGATATCCTTTTTGCCAGCACAAAGCTCCTCGAGCGAAGGCGAGCCATAAGGGTTGGCAAGCGACTCCTCTACCAGCTCTTCCTGCGATTTCGTGGTCTTAAACTCGTTTTGATGACCCTCCATCACACCCGCGAAGTTCTTATCCTCGAGCTCCAGATGCAACGTCTTGTGGTCAAACGGCAGTTCACATTCAAACAATGACGAGCGCCCTCTTCCTTTCAACTGACACACTAGATAAACCGTTGGAAGGATACGCCGCTCACCGAAAAACGCCACCGTCCACCGAGTCGTTAACATAACGTTCATATTTGACCCACAACAGAACAGCCGCGATCCCAAACGGGACCGCGGCCGCTACAGTCGTAAGGCGAGAAGCGCCAAATGCATCTCAATCCCGATCGATAAGACGCGAGGCGCGAAGCACCAAACGCGCCGCCGGGACAGACCCCATCCAAAACGCGCGAAGCGCACCAGCTTTTCCCAGCCAGTAATCCGCTGAAGACCGGACATCGCAGGGTCCGCCATAGGTTTACTTTTAGGCACACTCCGCAGGACGCAAGAAGCCCTCGCCGCACGAAGTGCGCAGCGAGGGCTTCTTGCATGTCCGAGGACGCGCCGGAAAGAAAACAAACGGCGGCCCCGGACAACGACTACAGGGCTATCGATTACCCCGTGTTTTGCAGTCCTGCCGAGACGCCGGTCACAGTCGAAAGAATCAGGCTCATGTACTCGGCCTTCTTCTCCTCGGCCATCTCGTCCTGGTTCATACGCACCTCGCGAAGGGCGCGGACCTGAGCGATGGACAGAGCGTCGACATAGGGGTTACGCACGCGAACGGCGCAGCCGAGCACGCGACGACGCTGCAGCGGCCACTCGTCACCGACGATGGCAAGGACCCACTTACGGGTGAGCTGCATCTCGGTGAAGACCTTCTCGGACAGATCCTGGCGATCGCCCAGATGCAGATACATCTTGGCGATGCGCTGGTCGGTCTTGGCGATCGACATCTCGATGTTGTCGATGAACGTGCGGAAGAACGGCCACTCCTGGTAGGCAGCCTTGAGCTGGTCAAGATCGCCCAGCTGCTCGCAGGCGGTGCCCAGGCCGTACCAAGCGGCCAGGTTAATGCGTGCCTGGCTCCAGCTGAAGATCCACGGAATGGTACGCAGGTCGTCGAGCGACTTGGCACCCAGGCCGCGCTTGGCGGGACGCGAGCCGATCGGCAGCAGACCGACCTCGGGCAGCGGCGTCACTGTCGAGAACCACGGTGTAAAGTCCTCGGTGTTCAGCAGGTCCAGATAGCGCTCGTGGCTTGCGGTGTTGAGCTTCTCGGCCATATCCCAGAACTTCTGAGTGGTCTCGGTGTTGGTCTTCTCGACACTCGGGGCCGACTGCAAAAGCGTTGCGGCGGCAACGGACTCAACATGGCGCTGAGCCAGCGTGCGGTTGCCGTAACGGGCAAAGATGACCTCGCCCTGCTCGGTGAGCTTAAAGAAGCAGTTGACCGAACCCTTGGGCTGCGCCAGCACGGCCTTGTTGGCCGGGCCGCCGCCACGGCCCACGGCACCGCCGCGACCGTGCATGAGCACC
>USTC01000080.1 GCA_900557505.1 uncultured Collinsella sp. | reverse complement strand
GGCGATCGCGCTTGCGGCGCAGGTCGTCTCGTAGTCAGGAGCAGCACCGAGCGGCGCCTCCATGAGCTCCGCCTGGGAAACCACGTCGAGCGAGCGACCATGCGCCAACAGCATATCAACGGTGCAGAAAAGCTCGCAGCGGGCCGCAAGGCGACCGCCAGGCTTACGCGCGCCCTTAGCCACGGCACGCACCTGCCGCCCCCGTTCGTCGAGCATCGTCAAAATCAGGTCGGTTTCCTTGAGCTTCGTCTTGTCGAGAACGATATGTCCGGGAGCCTGCCATGCGCGCCGCGCGTCCTTAGTCCTCGGCGTTGTAGCCAAAGCGGCGAATCTGGGCCTCGTCGTCACGCCAGCCGGCCTTGACCTTCACGTCGAGCTCCAAAAAGACCTGGTTGCCAAAGATGCGCTCAAGATCGCGACGGGCATCGATGCCGATATGCTTGATCATCTCGCCGCCCTTGCCGATGATGATGCCCTTCTGCCCCTCGCGCTCGACGTAAATCGTGGCGTGCACGCGCAGGACCTTCTTAGTCTGCTCGAGCGCGTCACAGATGACGCCCACGGAGTGAGGGATCTCGTCGCGGGTGCGACGCAGGACCTTCTCGCGCACGAACTCGGCCACAAGGGTTTCGTCGGACGCGTCGGTGCCCATGTCCTCAGGGAACCAACGCGGGCCCTCGGGCAAGAAGTGAGCGACGGTCTCGATAAACGCATCGACGTTGAAGTTCTTGACCGATGACGTCACGATCTCGTCGTCATATTCCATGAGCTCGTGGGCAGCCTTAAGCTGCTCCATGACCTGTGCGGGGTCGGCCTCATCGGCCTTGGTGAGCACCAGGACCTTCTTGGAACGAGCGCATCTGACGCGCTCGGCAACCCAGGCGTCTCCCCTGCCGATCGGCTTGGTGGCATCAATCAAAAACGCGACGACGTCGACATCGTTCAACTCGAACAGTGCGCTCTTGTTGAGCTCGGACCCCAGGCCGTCCTTGGGCTTATGAATACCCGGGGTATCGACAAAGACCAGCTGGTAGCCGGGACGGTTGACGACGGCGCGCATGCGACGGCGGGTCGTCTGTGCCACCGGCGAGGTGATGGCGACCTTTTTGCCATAGCAGGCGTTGAGCAGCGTGGACTTGCCGGCGTTGGGACGACCGACCAGGGCCACAAAACCGCTGCGGAAACCGGGCTCCACGTCGCCAAAGCCCATAGGACCGTCGTCCTCGTCGCACAGGGAGTCGAGTTCCTCGTCGCTCATGCCCTCAAACGGGTCGAACTCCTCGGCCTCGTCAAACGAATCGGCACCTTCAGCCTCGTCCAGGACCTCGTCATCCAAAATCTCATCGGTAGGCTGCATATTGTCGGACATGGGAATCCCTTTCTAAATAAAGCCGAGCGCGTGGGCAAAGACAAGCAAGCCCACAATCGCGGCGGTGATGGAAAGAACGTATACAGAGGCGGCGGCGATGTCCTTCGCACGCTTGGCCAGCGGATGGAGCTCCTGGGTCGCTAGGTCGACGATAGCCTCCATAGCGGTGTTGCACAGCTCGCCGTGAATCACCAGGCCACAACAGATGATAATCGTGGCCCACTCGGCAATGTCGAGCCCCACGATACAGCCGGCGATGACGGTACACACGCCCGCCACGAGCATGACCTTAATGTTGCGCTCGGTCTTGACGGCGGTAACGAAGCCCTCCATGGCGTAGGAAAACGACTTTAAGAAGGACGGATGGTCCTTGTTCGATCCGGGAATCATAGACGGCTCCTAGTCGTGGGCGTGGTTGGTGATGGGGCCGACGTGGACTAGCTTGGGGTCCTCGCCGCGCTCGAGTGCCAGATCGCGCAGGATGGCGTCCTCGCGGGCCTCCATAACCTCGGCCTCGTCGTCCTCGATGTGGTCATAGCCCAGCAGGTGCAGCATGCCGTGTACGAGCATCAGGCGGCACTCGTCAGCGGGGCTATTGCCAAAACCGGGGGCCTGACGGGCAATAACCTGCGGGGCCAAGATAATATCGCCGAGCTCGAGCGTCTCATCGGCGGGAATGTCATCGTCGAAGGCCGAATCGCACTCAAACGAAAGCACATCGGTGGTGCGGTCGATACCGCGCCACTCGTGGTTGAGCTCGTGCATCTCGTCCTCGTCGACATACGAAAGGGAAACCTCGACTCCACGTTCAACGCCCTCGGCGGCAAGCACAACCTCGCAGATGTGCTCCACCTCATGCGCGTCGAGCAGCGTATCGAGCTCGGCATCGTTGCTGATCAATACACTCAACGGGACTCCTTTCGGTCACGTACGCGCTTCTCGCGCACATCATCATAAGTATCGTATGCCTCGACGATACGTCCCACCAAGGCATGGCGCACCACGTCGGCACGCTCGAGGTGCGAAAATGCGACATCATCGACACGGCCCAAAATCTTCTCGACATCCGCCAAGCCACCACGACGACCCACCAGGTCACGCTGGCTCAGGTCGCCGGTAATCACGAACTTGGAGTTGAAGCCCAGGCGCGTCAGGAACATCTTCATCTGCTCGGGCGTGGTATTTTGCGCCTCGTCGAGCACCACGAAGGCATCACTCAGCGTGCGGCCGCGCATGTAGGCAAGCGGGGCAATCTCGATCACACCACGCTCCATGAGCTCGTCGGTACGCTCACGATCCATCATGTCAAACAGGGCATCGTAGAGCGGACGCATGTAAGGGTCGATTTTTTCCTCGAGGGTGCCGGGCAAAAAGCCCAAATTCTCCCCCGCCTCGACAACGGGCCGCGTAAGGACCAGGCGACCCACCTCGTGGCGCTTGAGCGCGGCGACGGCGAGCGCCATGGCTAGATAGGTCTTACCGGTACCGGCGGGGCCCAGGCCAAACGTGATGGTATGCGAGCGGATGGCATCAACATAGCGCTTTTGGCCGAGCGTCTTGGGACGAATGACGCGGCCGCGATACGACAGCAGCACGTCATCGCGCAGCGACGAGACGTCGTGCTCGCCATCGCGCAGGACAGCCAAGCAACGCGAGACGTCGTCGGCAGACAGCGTGCGACCGGCAGCCGCCTCGCGAAAAGCGTGTTCGAAAAAACGCGCCACGAGTTCGACCTCGTCCGGGTCGCCGCTCACGGCAATCTGGTCACCGCGCGCAACCACATGGGCGCGAACCAAGTCTTCAACCGCGCGAAGGACAGCGTCGCCGGCGCCCAAGACGCGCGAAGGGTCAATCCCCTCGGGAACGGTAAGTCTAATCTTCGAGGCTTCCATGGACCTCCCTGCGAGCATGGACTAAGCCGGAATCATCGACTCCGATGATAGCAACATCGAGCAGGCACGGGGCCTTGAGCCCGCAGACATCGTCAAGACGGGCATGATGGAAGGAGCCGAGCGTCAGGTTGTCGCCATACTCGAGCACCGCACGCTCGACCGTGCCCACGCGGCGGCGGGCATCGGCAATCGCAAGCTCCTGAGCGGCGGCACGCATGCGGCGGCTGCGTTCGGCCATAATCTCGGGCGGTACCTGATCGGGCATATCGGCCGCAAGCGTGCCCGGACGCTTGCTATAGCGGAAGACATGCATGCGCGAAAAGCCCACGCGACGGCACAACGCCAGCGACTCCTCGAACTCCTCGTCCGTCTCGCCGGGAAAGCCGACGATGACGTCGCAAGAAAGTGACGCCTGGGGCAGATTGGTACGAATCATGCGTACCGTGTCCTCAAAGGCCTCCGCGCTATAGGGACGACCCATGCGATGCAGGGTTGCCGTACAGCCGGACTGCACGGGAAGATGCAAGAACGGCGCGATTCGCTGCGGATAGCGCGCCATCACCTTGAGCAGGCGCTCGGAAATGTCCATGGGCTCCACTGAAGAAATGCGCACGTGGGCAATCGTAGTGCGCTCCATAATGGCCTCGAGCAGCTCATCGATCTCCACGTGTTCGTCAGTCGCGCTCTTGCCGTCATAGGCGCCCAGGTTCACGCCAGTCAGCACCACCTCGGGCACACCGGCCTCCTGGGCCTCGCGCACCTGCTCGAGCACGGACTCGACAGGCACGGAGCGCTCGGGGCCGCGTGCCTTCCACACAATACAATACGTGCAGCGGTGATTGCAGCCGTCTTGGATCTTCACGCCCAGACGCGAGCGCCCCAGAGCATCGACCACATCGCTGTCGCTGCAGGCAGCCACACTATCGGATTCGACACCCAGTACCTCGCAGACACGCTCGGCGACGTCGATTTTCGACGGCTCGGCAATCACACGGTCCGAAAGCTCTAATAGCTCTTCGGGATGCAGGTTGACGACGCAGCCGGTCACGACCACGTAGGGCTCGCCTGGATATGACAGCGCATGACGGACGGCCTTGCGGGTCTTGGCCTCGGCCTCGCCCGTCACGGCGCAGGTATTGATTACGATCAGGTCGGCATCCTGGGGCTCCACCATCGCAAAGCCCTGGCGCATAAGATCGGCAGTGATACGGTCGGACTCAACCCGGTTGACGCGACAGCCAAGGTTGACGACGGAAATATGGGGTGCGAGCAAGCGGGCTCCTTAATCGAGGATATCGTCGAGGGCGCTCTTGATACGATCGGTTACCGACTTCTTGCCGGAAGCGACGTCATCGCCCATCTCGTCGGCAAAAGCGCGGAGCAGCTCGCGCTGCTTGTTGGAAAGGTTCGTGGGAACGACCACGCGCAGCTGCACGACCAGTCGACCGCGTGAGCCGCCACCGCCGATGCGCGGCATGCCGAAATTGTTGACGCTGACGGTGTCACCGTACTGTGTGCCGGCGGGGACGCACAGCTTGACGACCTCGTCAGGCATAATGCCCTCGACCTCAATCTCGCAACCGAGCGCGGCCTGCGCAATGGAGATATCGCTCACCAGGTACAGATCGTCGCCATTGCGCTTAAAGCGCTCGTGGTCGGCGACACGCACGTTGACGATCAGGTCGCCCGAGGGCTCACCGCGAAGGCCGGCCTCGCCAAAGCCGCTCACGCGCAGTTGGCGACCGGTCGAGACGCCGGCGGGAATATCGATATCGATCTTTTCGTGCGAAGGCGTGCGGCCCTGGCCGTCACAGGTCTCGCAGGGATGATCGATGACTGTGCCCTCGCCGTGGCAGTCGGGGCAAGGCGAAGAGGACTGGACCTGGCCCAAAAAAGAGCGCTGGACCGTGGTGACATAGCCCGTGCCGTGGCAGCGGCTGCACTGCTTTTCGGTCGCACCGTCAGCCTTGCCCGTACCGTTGCAATCCTCGCAGGGAGCAAGGCGGTCATAGCTGATCGTCTTTTTACAGCCAAGCGCAGCTTCCTCGAGCGTCACCGAAAGCGAGATGGCCATATCGCGACCGCGACGGCGCTCGCGCCGGCTGCGGGCACCACCGCCGGCGCCGCCGCCAAAGAATGACGAGAACAGGTCATCCATGCCCATACCGCCAAAGATATCGTTGATATCGACATAGCCGGAGCCACCAGGGCCATCGGCGGTACCAAAGCGATCGTAATTGGCACGCTTCTGCTCATCGGAAAGGACAGAATAAGCCTCGTTAAGCTCCTTGAACTTGGCCTCGGCCTCGGGGTCGTCCGAAACATCCGGGTGTACCGTACGGGCTTTCTTTAGAAACGCGCGCTTAATGGTCCGCGCGTCGGCATCCTTATCGACGCCAAGTACCTCGTAGTAATCCCTATTTTCCGACACGACCGAATCCTTCCGACTTTCAATATTGTCACAGTGCGTCCTATACCCATGCAGGGCCGACCGCAAACAGAGGGTTTGATGTTATTGCATCCCGTAGGGCGAAAGCATCGCGCGCTGCGAGCAGCTCGCAAACCACACCGACACAAGCGCGAACATGAAGCCGTTGGCGAAACCGTTGGCGAACTGCATCGCGCCACGCTTCCACCATAGCAGGCTACGGTGAAGTACCCCATCCGAGAGCACCATGAACAGGCCCATGGCAAACGGAATAAAACACATCACGGCAAAGGCCGAGAACACGCCCGAGATGGCCGACAGCACCAAAAACGGCGCGACGATGCCCATCAGGTAAAAGCCGGTACGGGCCTTGCCCTCCAGGCGCTCGGCCTCCACATGGGCGCGACCGACCAGGTCACCACCCGTGGCGCCATTGGTACCGGCATGGCCCATGCCGCTAATGCGAACCCCGTCGCCGTCGTGCGTGCCGGCAGGAAACTCAATCGTTTGCTCGGAGGTCACGCGGGTACGGCCGCT
>USTC01000079.1 GCA_900557505.1 uncultured Collinsella sp. | reverse complement strand
CCGGTTGCCGCACTTGGGGCACTCCCACACCAGCTTGCCGTCGTCCTCCACGATCCGGATCTCCCCGTCAAAGCCGCACACCTGGCAGTAGTCGCTCTTGGTGTTGAGCTCGGCGTACATGATGTTGTCGTAGATGTACTGCATCACGCGAATGACAGCCTTGAGGTTGTCCTGCATGTTGGGAACCTCGACGTAGGAGATGGCACCGCCCGGCGAAAGCTGCTGGAACATACCCTCGAACTTGAGCTTGTCGAATGCGTCGATCTCCTCGGACACGTGGACGTGGTAGCTGTTGGTGATGTAGCCCTTGTCCGTCACGCCCGGGATAATGCCAAAACGGCGCTGCAGGCACTTGGCGAACTTATACGTCGTCGACTCCAGCGGCGTGCCGTACAGCGAGAAATCGATGTCGCTTTCGGCCTTCCACTCGGCGCACTTGTCGTTCATGCGCTGCATGACGGCCATGGCAAAGGGCGTGCCCTCCTTCTCGGTGTGGCTGTGGCCCGTCATGTACTTGACGCACTCATACAGGCCGGCATAACCCAGACTAATGGTGGAGTAACCGCCCACGAGCAGCTTGTCGATCGTCTCGCCCTTCTTCAGGCGGGCGAGGGCACCGTACTGCCAAAGAATCGGTGCGGCATCCGAAAGCGTACCCATCAGACGCTCATGACGGCACAGCAGGGCGCGGTGGCACAGCTCAAGGCGCTCATCGAAGATCTTCCAGAACTTGTCCATATCCTGGTGCGAGCTCAGTGCGACATCAGGCAGGTTGATGGTCACAACGCCCTGGTTAAAGCGACCATAGTACTTGGGCTTGTTCGGGTCGTAGTTCAGCGCGTTGGCAACGTTGTTAAAACCGTTGCCCGAGCGGTCGGGCGTCAAGAAGCTGCGGCAGCCCATGCAGGTATAGCAATCGCCGTTGCCGGCGGTCTCGCCCTTCGACAGCTTGAGCTCGCGCATCTTCTTCTCGGAGATGTAGTCGGGAACCATGCGCTTGGCGGTGCACTTGGCAGCCAGCTGGGTCAGGTAGAAGTACGGGGAATCCTCGTGAACGTTATCGTCCTCGAGTACATAGATAAGCTTGGGGAATGCCGGGGTAATCCACACGCCGGCCTCGTTCTTAACGCCCTCGTAGCGCTGGCGAAGCGTCTCCTCCACGATCATGGCAAGGTCGTGCTTCTCCTGCGGCGTACGGGCCTCGTTAAGATACATAAAGACCGTCACGAACGGCGCCTGGCCATTGGTGGTCATAAGGGTCACGACCTGATACTGAATCGTCTGGACGCCGCGACGGATCTCGTCACGCAGGCGATCCTCAACGACCTCGCGAACCTTTTCGGGAGATGCGGAAACGCCGAGCTCCTCGAGCTCGCGGGCGACCTCGCCACGAATCTTTTGACGGCTCACCTCAACAAAGGGGGCAAGATGGGTCAGCGAGATGGACTGGCCGCCGTACTGGGAGGAAGCAACCTGGGCGATAATCTGCGTCGCAATATTGCAGGCGGTCGAGAAGCTGTGCGGCTTCTCAATCAGCGTGCCCGAAATAACAGTGCCGTTCTGGAGCATGTCCTCCAGGTTCACCAGATCGCAGTTGTGCATATGCTGGGCAAAGTAATCCGAATCGTGGAAATGGATCAGACCCTCATTATGGGCATCCACGATCTCCTGAGGCAGCAGCACGCGCTGGGTCAGGTCCTTGGAAATCTCGCCGGCCATATAATCGCGCTGAACGGAGTTGACAGTCGGGTTCTTGTTGGAGTTCTCCTGCTTGACCTCTTCGTTATTGCACTCGATCAGCGACAGGATCTTGTCATCGGTCGTGTTCTTCTGGCGCTTCAGGCTCTGAACATAGCGATAGATGATGTAGTGGCGGGCAACCTCGTAGCAGTCGAGACGCATGATCTCGTCCTCGACCAAATCCTGGATCTCCTCGACCGAAACGGTGTGGCCCGCGTTCTCGCATGCCTCGGCGACGTTTTGCGCCGCATAAACCACCTGGCGGTCGGTTAGACGAGAGCTCTCCTCGACCTCCAAGTTAGCGGCGCGGATGGCATTGACAATCTTATCGATGTCAAAGACAACCTCGGTGCCGCTGCGCTTGATGATCTTCATCCTCTTGCCTCTTTCGCGTCGTAGCCTCATTGCGCTTCAGAGCCAAACGATGCCCGGCAGGGCTTGCCCCTGTCTTGCGGCGCCGTCGCGCAATCTGTGTTCTCGATAAACCATAAGCCTCTATGCGGACATTCCCAGGAGCCGATCAAGCGGCTCAAGGACACGTTCAAAAGAGGCAATTAAGGTCTTCGTTCTCTGTCCGCCATCTATCATACGACAAAGATGCATCTATATCCTGTATTCTTTTTTTAGGTCAAACACAACATATAGTGTTTCAGCAGGTCAAAGCAATTAGTCATTTTGCAGACGCATTATAAATGAGGGGTATTTGACAAGTCGGTAAAACGTTACCAACACGGCTACCTGCATGGCAGCTATAAAACCCCCTTAGTCAAGCCGCTGACAAATCCTACCAAAACCAAGCCGCTCACGCCAAAAGAATCCAAAAGATTATGCTTGACCAACATGTTGCGGTCACGCTCGGCCAGGACGTATGCAATCTGCCGGCACCCCTACGGGATACGAAGACCATCGCATACAGACCTTGGATCAAAATTTGCTGGCATGTTTGACGGCATAAAACAAAACAGTCCAGAAGCAAAGCCTCTGGACTGCGAACATTTGGTGGGCGTTAGAAGATTTGAACTTCTGACCTCTTCCGTGTCAGGGAAGCGCTCTCCCCCTGAGCTAAACGCCCAAATGGAGCGGACAACGGGGCTCGAACCCGCGACCCCAACCTTGGCAAGGTTGTGCTCTACCAACTGAGCCATGTCCGCTTGCGGGTTATTAATTTACGCGAGTTGTCCAAAAGACGCAAGTACTTTTTTCAAAAAACTTGTCTGCCGCATGTTCTTAGTAGCTAAACGCGCTAAAGCGATTGGCTAGGCACACGATTCCAGCGCTCCGCTAAACAGCTTCACCATCTGCACGCGCGTGCCGGCGCCGTCCGTACGACGAGCAACCTCCACGTTATCGACGAGCATACGCATAAGCTTGATGCCACGGCCGCGTTCCTCGGATGCGACCGGTTCGCTCGTTTCATCGATAGAATAGCCGGCACCTCGATCAAGCACCTCAACCACAACGCGATCGCCATAGGCCTGAACCGTCAGGACGCACCCGATACCGCCCGCATGGTCATAGGCATTACCCAGCGCCTCCCCCGACGCCAATGCGACATCGTAGCGCTCGTCACGGCGCAACGGAAGCGATTCAAGGAGTTCGGCGATGCGATGTCGGTAGTATGGAAGATTCTCGATACCCTGACGGACCTCAACGCTCTTACTCCAGCGAGGCAGCTCCCCCACCGGAATGGCAGGAATTGACTCCCGTGCCGGCCCCACGACATGAAGGATATCGACAAGACGAGCAATCTCCAAAAAGCGAACAACTTCACCTGATGCATTGACGAGCGAAAGCAGGCCTTCTCGCCTCATAAGCTCACGAGCGCGCGTAAGCAGGAATGCCAAGCCCGTAGAATCGATAAAGCTAACAGCCTGACAGTTGATGACGACACGACGCACGCCGCGGCCAATCAAAGCATCCAACCGCCGACGCAGCGCAGGCACCGTGGCGATGTCGATATCGCCTGGTGGCGTCAAAACCGCTATGTCATTCCACTCATTCATACGACCATGGTTCCCCAAAAAAGCCCACTCGATGCATTCGTTTCCCCAACCGTACGGATTCAGCCCGCCCAGCGTCGTCTATGAACGACCCCGTAAAAATTCAAGGGAAACCAGCGCGATGTCATCGTCCAGCGCCGACTCGGTAAAGCGGTCAAGCTCGCTCAAGACCTTACCGCAGATTCCCGATACGCCCTCACTCGAAACAGAAAGCAAAAGGTCACGAAGGCGCTGCTCGCCAAAGAAAGCACCCGAGCGATCGCGTGCTTCGATCGTTCCGTCGGTATACATAAATAGCATGTCACCAGGAGCGAATGTAAACACGCCCGTCTCGTACACCATGCTCTCAAAGGCACCGATCACACCCGACTGGCACCCAAGGAGCTCCACTTCTCCCCCGCAGGTCTCTCCACCGCCAAGCGGCGTCGACGACGGCCTAATGACCATAGTGGGAGGATGTCCCGCCGAGCAATAGGTAGCGCGGCCCGCTTTAAGATCGATCTTGGCAATAAACGCCGTTACAAACGTCTCGACCCTCGAAAAGCCCATGAGCATGCTATTGAGCGAGCGTGCCATACGGGCAGGCCCCGCACCCTCCCAGGCATAGGCCGTCAGCGCCGTCTTGACGAGTGCGGACATGGATGCCGCCTCGATGCCCTTGCCGGACACATCGCCCAAAATCATGACGGCGCAGTCGTCGGGAAGTCGGATGAGCGTATAGAAATCGCCGCCGACCAACGCCGAGTTCGTGGCCGACAGGTACACCGAATCGGTTGCGATACCCGGAACATCCCCCAGGGAATTTCTCATGCCGATCTGGAGGGTCTGAGCGATATGGCGCTCCTCGCGTTTTTGAGACTCGCCTTCATAGATCAGTTCAAAGTCATGCGCCAGATGCACCAGGTAGTCGTATTCAAGGTCGTCAATTGGTTCTTGGCTGCCATCACGGAGCAGCAAGGCACGCGTCGTCGGCCCCTTGGCAACGTCGGCGGGAACGGTTGCATCGTTGTTCCGCCGACCGCCGCCCTCCGAGCGAACGCGTCCCGCCTCGAAGCCGGAATCGACATAGAGGCCCTGGCACGGCAGGCCATGAGCCCTCAACCATCCGCCCATAGGCATGGATTCGTCGACGCGGGTCAAGCGCACATGCTTAAGATCATCAGCACTCGCACCGCCCAGCACCGACGGCTCAAAACCATCGGAAGCGACCCCCAAGCGCGCAGCCGGTGCGGTGGTGGAAAAGAAGAGCGACTCAGGGTCTCCCGGTAGCGCCACGCGACTGCCGCCCTCAAAATCGATGACATAGGTGTCAAGACTCGCGTCATATTCCACGGGGCAGAAATGACAATTGAGCACCGTGCAGATTTCCGTCGACACCGCTCGCGAAGCGGCAACGGGATCATCGAGATAGGTAAACAGTTCGTCGCGCAGCAAATTGAGTGAGCGGCCAAGCTCCGCCGTGCGGCGCGAACGTAAGCTCGACGCCATGCCGACCAGCTGAATAGACAGATAATCGCAGATGACCTCGAGTACGTTAACGTCATAGGCAAGTGGCGCCTGGGGGCGTTTCCAGCCAACTTCCAACACGCCAAGGACCTGCGTGCCGTAAAACACGGGAAGACAGATCTCGCTGCGGTATGGAGGCATATCTTGCACTCGCAGCAGGTGCTTGGAACGATTGTCCAAATCCATGAACATGCCCGAAGCGACCCGATCGCCCTCAAGGTCCTGCTGAATCGACAGGCGACAGGCACGCGACTCGCGAAGCACGTAGGTCGGAATGCCCGCGCCGTACGGCATAAACTCGGGCAGATAGCTGTCCTCAAGCTCCTTAGAAACACCGCGGAGCTTAAAGCCGCCGCTCTCGGAAAAATAGATTGCCGCACCGGAGGCATCGAGCGTTCCAACGAGCTGATTCAAAACGGTATCGAGCAAGCTGGGGAGCTCATCGGAACCCACGGTACTCATAATGACCGAAAGGGTGCCCGAAAGGCGTTTATTCGCCACCCTAAGCTCCGATAGCGCACGTTTGAGCTGACGATCGTGGGAATACTGCTCTTCGATGCTGTGAAGCGCCACAAGGACACGCGGTGCACGACGTCCAAAGATACGCGGAGGCGTAACGGAACCCGCGCGAACCAAGACGGGAATAAAAGACCCGTCGCTCAGCTTGAGCATCAGCTCGCTCTCGGAGCCATCGGTCTCAAACGGCAGACGATGTTCGGTCGCGCGCTCAAAGGCAGACGAGAACAGAACGTCTTTGACATCACCGCCGATGACGTCAGCGCGTTCCTCGCACATCAGGTCTAGCAAACGATTATTCACATGCAGAATGGTTCCGTCGAGCTCACAGATGATGACAGCATCGCTCGTGATCTCGACCAGTTGGGCAACGTCTGCCCACTCGTTGCGCTCAAGCGTTTCCATCGTGGACCTCACCGTCTATCGGTAACAAAAAAGCCTCCGAAGAGGCTTCTCAAATGCGATGGTGTCGGCAACATTTCCGGGTTGAAGGTAGCCAACTCATTCAGCAGGATTTCA
>USTC01000078.1 GCA_900557505.1 uncultured Collinsella sp. | reverse complement strand
GAGGTCATCAAGGTTGACACCCGCGACGGCAAGTTCGTCTCCCGCGTCTAGCAACCAACTCTTCTAGGAGGACTCATGCCCCAGGAAATCAAGATTGACGGCATCGGCATTTCGCCCGATGTTCTGACCGCCATCGTCTCGCGCGCCGTGTCGGATGTCGAGGGCATCGCCTCCGTTGGCGTCAAGGACCTTGCCACCAACCTTGTCTCCATGATGCTTTCGTCCAAGGCCCCGGCTTCCGAGCCGGCGGTCGAGGCCGAGGTCGTTGGCGACAAGCTCGCACTCACCGTGCGTGTCGTGGTGTTCTTTGGCTATCCGTTCAAGAAACTCGCCGAGGCCGTTCGCGCCGCCGTGGTCGCCGCCATCGATGCTCAGGTGGGCGTCGAGGTCGAGCGCGTTGACGTTTGCATCGACGGTCTCGTTTTCCCCAAGGAGTAACCTTTGAGCCTTAAGGTTTATCGCGGGCGTACGCTTGCCCGCAGTCAGGCGCTGCAGCTGCTGTTCCAGGCCGAGGCCACGGACAGCCCGCTCGAGCGCGTCCTCGAGGGTGATTTCCTGATCTCGAAGGGTCCCCTCGATCCCTATGCGCTGGAGCTGTGCCGCGGTGCCTATGAGCATATCGATCGCATCGACTGCGCTCTGCGCTCCGTTGCCAAGAACTGGGATCTTATGCGCATGCCCGGCGCCGACCGCAATCTGCTGCGTATCGCCGTTTACGAGATGCGTTTCCTCACCGACGAGGAGGTCTCGGACGCCATCGTAATCAACGAGGCCGTCGAGCTTGCCAAGGCCTATGGCACCGACCAGTCCGCGTCGTTCGTCAACGGCGTGCTGGGCAAGATCGCTCGCAGCGTGGAGCTGCCGGGCGAGGACCTGTACCAAGAGCTGCTGGCCGAAGATCGCGCTCGCGAGGAGGCCCAGGCTGCCGAGGCTGCCGCCAAGGTTGCGGTTGCCCAGGCTGAGGCCGGCGTGCTGGCCGAGGCTGTCGTCGACTCCGTCGAGGAGTAGTCATGCCAGAGGGTTCTGTCCGTAACTTTGATGAGATCTCGGACCGTCTGGATCAGATCATCGCTACCGTTCGCTCCAAGGATACCTCCTTGGAACGTTCGCTCGATTTGTTTGACGAAGCGATAGAGCTGGGCTCCCGCGCGGTCGATATGGTCGACAAGTTTGAGCTTACGCCGCGTGAGGCCGACAAGCTCGAGCAGGAATACGATGAGGATGCGGCAAACGAATCCCAGGATAGCTAGGCCGCATCTCCGGATACGAATGGTTGATGGCATTCATGAAACGCGTGCGTCTTGATGACGAACTGATTTCACAGGGCATCTGCGCCGATCGCGCGGATGCCCTTCGCACTCTTATGGCCGGCTTGGTCTCGAGTGGCGGTGAGCGCTTGACTTCGCCGGGTCTTAAGGTGATGCCTGGGCTGCCGCTGCACGTGAAGGGGCGCATTCCCTATGTTGGCCGCGGCGGTCTTAAGCTCGAAGGCGCGCTTGATGCGTTTGGTATCAATCCGACGGGCCTTGCCTGTTTGGATGTGGGCTGCTCTACCGGGGGTTTTACCGATTGCCTGCTCAAGCGCGGAGCTGCGACCGTTGTCTCTGTGGACGTGGGTCGCGCCCAGTTCGATTGGTCGTTGCGTCAGGACGATCGCGTGACGCTGCATGAGCGCACAAACGTGACGCAGCTGCCTGAGCTTGGCTATGCCGGCGCCATCGACCTGGCTGTGTGTGATGTCTCGTTTACCAGCATCGCGAACATTATCGATGCGGTACTGGCGTGCCTGGTGCCTACGGGTGCATTCTGCACGCTCGTAAAGCCGCAGTTTGAAGCTCCGGCGGCGCTGGTGGGCGAGGGCGGCATTGTGACCGATCCCACCGTGCGCCGCGATACACTCGTTGCGGCAGTTGAACTCTTTGCCTCCAAGGGGCTGTTCCCGGTCGATGTGTGCGTGTCACCCATTCATGGTGCCAAGGGCAACGTTGAGTTTTTCCTGTACGGCATGAGGTGTGCCCCCGGCGGACGTACCGACGATGAGCTGCAATCCCAGGTATCGGTTTTGAGCGAGAAAGCTGCAACGCTATGAAGGTCTTTCTGGTTCCCAATTACTACAAGCAAGAGGCGGTTGAGAGCGGCCTGATGCTCGAGCTTTGGCTGACGCGCCAGGGCTATGAAGTCGCATGGGCTGCCGACCAGCGATCGAAGATTCAAAGCACGCCTGATATTGACGGCTCCGATCTGGTCATTACGCTCGGCGGTGACGGTACGTTGCTGCGCGCTGCCCGCATCCTCAACCATCGCGAGATTCCTATCCTCGGTCTTTCCTATGGTCACCTGGGCTTTTTAACTGCTGCGAGTCCCGAGGAGCGCGACATTCTGCAGGTCGTAAGCGACGCCCTGTCCGGCGAGCTTCATGTGAGCCGTCGCGCCACCATCGCTGCGGATATCGTGTCCGTGCGCGAAGACGGTACGAAGGATGTCGTGCGCACGTTCGCCCTCAACGACATGGCGCTTACCCGAGGTCCGCTGTCCGATATGGTCGAGTTCGACATCACGGTGTCGGGCCACCATATCGACCGACTGCGTGGCGACGGTGTGGTCGTGTCCACGGCGACTGGTTCTACGGGTTACGCGCTCAGCGCCGGTGGCCCCATCGTGAGCCCCGATTACACGGGCATGGTCTGCGTGCCCATCGCTCCACATACCATTCAGGCTCGCGCTTTCTTGACTTCGCCGAGTGATGTCGTTGAGATCTTTATGTCCGATGATCGCCCGAGCGTGCCGGCTATCGCCATCGACGGACAGTTTATTACCTGCGATGGCACGGTCGAGAGCGTGGCTGTGCGTCGCGGGCCCGGAGATGTGCTGCTGCTCGATTATGGCCCCGAGAGCTTCTATAACTCGGTGAGCCGCGTATTCTACGGAGTCCGTCATGATCGATGAGCTGCAGGTTTCTAACATTGCACTCATTCGCGAGGCGACGCTGGTGCCGAGTGCCGGCCTGACTGTCCTGACTGGCGAGACCGGTGCCGGCAAGACCGCGCTGCTCTCGGCCCTCAAGCTTATTTTGGGCGAGCGTGCGGATTCGTCGACGGTGCGCGAGGGCGAGGCACTGGCGAGCGTCGAGGCGCGACTCTTCGACGGGCCGCACGACACGGAGGGGTTCACCGTACAGCGCAGCCTTTCTGCCGAGGGCCGCAGCCGCGTGAAGATTGACGGTCGCATCGCCAGTGTGCGCGAGCTTTCGGAGCGCGTTGGCGTGATGATGGATCTGTGCGGCCAACACGAGCATCAGCGCTTGCTCGACCCGGCGCATCACGTTGCGATGGTCGATGCCTGGGCGGGACGCTCTGCGCTCGAGGCGCTGGATGCGTACCGCGCCTGCTTTAAGGCATCGCGTGCTGCCGCCAAGGAGGTTCGACGTGTCGAAGAGGCCTCGCGTGCGCAGGGGAGCCGCGTCGAGGAGGCGCGCTTTGCCCTCGAGCGCATCGGCGAGGTCGACCCCAAGCCGGGCGAGTATGAGGAACTCGAGGAACTGCTGCCGCGCTCCGAACATGCCGAGGTACTGGTTGCCACGGCCAATGATGCCCATGCATCGCTTGCCTCCGAAGGGGGAGCGCTCGATGCCGTGAACAGCGCCGTGGCAGAGCTTTCCCGTATGGCTACCGTCGATCGCAAACTGGGCGACATTGCCGATGCGCTTTCGGATGCCTGCATCTCCCTTGAGGATTGCGCGAACGAGCTTCGTGCCTATCGCGATGGCGTCGCCTTCGACCCGCGCGAGCTCGCTCGCATGCGTGAGCGGTATTCCGACCTCAAGGGCCTGTTGCGTCAGTGGGGTCCCACCATGGACGATGTTTTTGCTATGCGCGATCGCTCGCAAGAGCTGCTGTCCCTGGTCGATGATGGCGATGAGCAGATCAAAAAGGCGCGTGAGGCACTCGGGAGCGCTGAGCGCGAGTTGTTTGCCGCTGCCAAGGCACTTAAGCGCGCTCGCAATACGGCGGCCCCGCGCTTCTGCCACGAGGTTGGCCGCCAGATGGCGCGCTTGGAGATGGGTAGTGCCGAGCTCGTCTGGGAGTCGCGCGATCTTCCCCGTGCTGAGTGGACGCCCGTTGGTCCTTCGAGCTACGAGCTGCTATACCGCAGCGGTGCCGGCTTGACGCCACGTCCCCTTCGCCGCATTGCGTCGGGCGGCGAGCTCAGCCGCGTCATGCTGGCAAGCAAGGTTGTCCTCGGTAACGCGGACGGTGTTGATACGTTGGTGTTTGACGAGGTCGATGCTGGTGTCGGTGGCTCCACGGCGCGTGCACTTGCGGGCGTGCTGACAGATCTCGCCGCTACGCATCAGGTGATTGTCGTAACCCACTTGGCGCAGGTTGCCGTCATGGCCGACAAGCATTATGTCGTCAGCAAGGAACCGGGCGATGTTCCCCAGACGCATTTGGACGAGGTAACCGGCGAAGCGCGTACCGCCGAGATCGCCCGTATGTTGAGCGGCGATCAATCGGAGGCGAGCTTGGCGCATGCCAAGCAGATGCTTGAAGAAGCACGAGGCTAGAATGAGCCGGCGGTGTTGGGGGGGATATCGGTAATTGTTGTCCCGCCGCTTGCTTGTCTGGCCCGACTGTTAGAAAACTATGCCGGTTTACTACGATGAATCGGCATAGCTCGAGCACAGGAATAATTGCAAAAAGAAAACCGCAGGTAGAACGCCTGCGGTTTTCTTTTAAAACGCAATGTGGTCGTATATTCCTGTTTCATCGTAGTAAACCGGCATAGTTTTGTGCCAGGTAGCCAGCGAACCCTGCAAAACCTACTCAACGACCTTATCCGGCTGGATGAGCTCCTCGTAGTAGCTGATATGCTCACGCGCGTCTTTAATCTCGGGCAGCAGGAAGTTGTAGATGACTTCGATGATCATCGTGGCGCTGATCTTGGAGAACGCGAAGTCACCCGTTGTCAGCAACGCTTCGTGATTGACGGTATTAAAGGTGTAGTCGGCGAGGCGCGCAAGTGGGGATTTGCTGTCACTGCTGATGACGACTACGGTTGCGCCGCAGTTGCGAGCCGCTTTTGCCATGCGATTCAGTCGGCGCGATTTGCCAGAGTTTGAGATGAGCACGATGACGTCACCCGGGCGTAACGTGAGCGCAAAGCCGATTGATGTCTCGCTAATGGTGCTCGCCATGCAGCGCAGGCCCAGCTGCGAAAACTTAAACGTCGCATCGAGCGCGACCGCGTTCGTATTGCCCACAGCTGCAAACTCAATAACCCCTGCATGCTTAAGGGCATGCACAACAGCCGCCAGCGTATCGTGGTCGATCCCGTCGATGGTCGCATTAAGCTCGCTCACCTTGGCAGCCAGGATGTTCTTGAGGCTCTGCTCCATATTGTCGAGCGAGACCTCGTCAGTCAGGCCCTCGTTACGCTGGCTTTCCAAATCCCTCGCCAACGAAAACTGAAAGCTGCGGAAGCTACCAAAGCCAAGCTTGCGGCAGAAGCGCGAAACGGTCGCCTCGGACGTGGCGGCGGCGCGCGAGAGCTGAGCGGCCGTGAGGCGTGGCGCCTCGGACTGGTGCTCCAATATATAGTCGACAATGCGCTGCTCGGACTCGCTGTACCCTTTGTGCGTGCTAATAAGGGAGAGTGCGCTCTTGCTGCTATCGGTCATGGATTGCTCCTGGTTGGCATGAAAATCGGACTCGTTTTTCATGCCATAGTATATGGGCAGTTTCAATTACAAGATACACCTTGCCGTTTCAAGTGTTGATGGTAAACTTTCACTTACCGTTTACGGTTATGAAAGAACCTTTCACCGGAGATTGGCACCTTAGCTCTTCTCACGCGGACGGTAGGTTGGTATCTTTCAGTTGTGGAAAAACGCGCATCGAAGCGCGTGTAGGGGAGCGCCCGCGGGCGCTGTACTAAAGAAGGAGGGACACATGGCTAAGTTTGACATCATCGCCGCGACCGGTTGCCCGACCGGCATTGCGCACACCTTCATGGCGAAGGAGGCGCTGGAGAAGGCAGCTGCCGAGCGCGGTCTGACCATTAAGGTCGAGACTCATGGCCAGGTCGGTGTCGAGAACGAGCTCACCAAGAGTGAGATCGCTGGTGCCAAGGCCGTCGTCGTCGCAGCCGACAAGGATGTACAGGCTGAGCGTTTCGCCGGCAAGCCCATGGTTTCCGTTGGTGTTTCCAAGGCCCTGTCCGTTGAGGCCGCCGGTAAGCTGATTGACCGCGCGCTCGCCGCCAAGGGTGACGACACGGTTGCGGCTGGGG
>USTC01000077.1 GCA_900557505.1 uncultured Collinsella sp. | reverse complement strand
GCCGATGCCACCTACACCGCCGGTGAGACCATCACCCCGCTGATCAAGGCCATCAACGTGCTGCTCTTTAAACTCGAGGGCCAGATTATCCAGCGCCACCCCGAGTTCGACATGACCGACCGCCTGCTGCTCGACAAGATCGACCACGACGCCGGCACGGTCACGCTTGCCGACGGCAGTGTATGGCCGCTCACGACCAACGACTTCCCCACCGTCGATCCGGCGGACCCCTACACGCTCACGCCCCAGGAGCAACACATCATCGACAAGCTTGTGTCCGAGTTTGTCACCGCCGATCATCTGCATCGCCATATCGATTTCCTCTACACCCACGGCTCGATGTACAAGGTCACCAACGGCAACCTGCTCTTCCACGGCTGCGTTCCGCTCAACGAAGACGGCACCTTTAGCAGCATGAACTGCCTGGGTACCTGGCACGCCGGCCGTGATTATCTCGATTTTTGCGACCGCATCGCCCGCCGCGCCTGGCGCGTGGGCGACCGCGACGCCCTCGACTGGATGTGGTACCTGTGGATCGGCTTTAACTCACCCGCCAGCGGACGCCTGGTGCGTACCTTTGAGCGCGCCTATATCGCCGATAAGAGCACCTGGGCCGAGCCGATGGACCCATACTTTACGCTTACCAAGTCGCCCTCGGTCTGCGACGACATCATGCGCGAGTTCGGCGTTGCCCCCATGGCATGTTCGCCGACCGGCCACATCATCAACGGCCACACACCCGTTAAAACCACCAAGGGCGAGCAGCCCATCCGCGCCGAGGGCAAGCTGCTGGTCATCGATGGCGGCTTCTGCCGCGCCTACCATCCCAAGACGGGCATCGCCGGCTACACGCTCATCTCGAGCTCACGCGGCTGCCGCCTCAAGTCACACCGGGCCTTTACAACGGTTGCCGAAGCGCTCACGCGCAACGTGGACATCGAGAGCGAGACCAACCGTTTTGACCAGGCCGACCGTCGCCGCATGGTGAGCGACACCGATACCGGTGCCAAGATCCGCAGCCAGATCCAGGACCTACGCCAACTGCTCGATGCATATAGAAACGGTGCTATCGAGGAGCGCGCCTAGCCCCGCCTGCGGGGATTGGCTAAACTTGCTGAGTTCGTCATCCCCGCGGCGCTCCGGCGCCACCCTAAGGCAGGTACCATGCAAAAGCTCCTTGCGCAGATCATGAAGTTTGGCGTCGTCGGCGTCATTGCCACCGTCATCGACTTTGGCATCATGAATCTGCTCCATTACGGCCTGGGCCTTAACATCCTGATCGCCAACACCAGCGGCTTTATCGTCTCGCTCATCTTTAACTACGTCGCGAGCATGAAGTACGTGTTTGCGCACAAGGAGGGCATGAGCCGCCGCCGCGAGTTCATCATCTTTGTCGTGCTGTCTGTGATCGGCCTGGCTCTCAACGACGGTATCGTGCTGACGCTCAACGCCGGCCTGGGGCTCGAGGCCAATATCGCCAAGATTTGCGCCACCGCACTGGTCATGGTCTACAACTTTGTGACCCGAAAGATCTTCCTGGAGGGCGAGGAGACCAAGTAGCTCGGCCTCCTCGTTGCACTACGGGACCCACGGATGACGCGCGTCGAGCACCGTGTTGTTCGTGGGCCTCGCTCGTTTACGGAAGGATTTACGACGTTTGCGGATTGTCTCTTGCAAATTTGACGAGTTCGTATAGTTCTTGGCAAAGCCCTTACGTTTCCCTTGCAAAAGCTCTAAAGTATCCTCTGCTCGATTCATCAACGCATTGGATGTGATTACGTGCGCAAGGCACTGGCACAACCTCATACTAAGCAATTCCTCAAGTTCGCTGTCGTGGGTCTTATCTCCTTTGGCATCGACTGGGGCATGCTCATTGCGCTCGTCGAGCTGTTCCATCTCGACTTTTTGATGAGCACCACGATCTCGTTTATCACGTCCGTCGTGGTCAACTACTGGCTCAGCATGAAGTACGTGTTCGACCATCGCGAGGGCATGAGCCGCAAGCGCGAGTTCACGATCTTCACCATCCTGTCGGTGATTGGTTTGGGCCTCAACGACCTGTACATGTTTGTGGGCGTCACGTTTTTGAGCATCGGCTACCAGGCTATGAAGGCCATCGCCACGTTCCTGGTCACCTGGTACAACTACTTTAGCCGTCGCTTATTCCTCGAGGGCGCGCAGTCGTAGACGGCCCAACACAATCTCGCTTCGCAGCCGGTTGGAATTCACGTTCCAGCCGGTTTTTTTGTTTACGGAGTTTGCCGAGGAAGGCGTACGAGGTGGGCTACAGCGTCGGAACGGGACGCAGTTTCCAGATGAGCCCCCATGCGGAAAGTCCATCCCGAAATGAGCCCTCAGAGTGGGACACGCTTTCCGAAACCCGCCCCATCGGGAAACTGTGTCCCGGAATTCGCCTTCAGAGTGGGATGGAATTTCCGGTTGAGCCTCGATTGGGAAACGGCGTCCCATTCGCATGAAAAACGGGCGGCCCGGATGTTTGTCCGAACCGCCCGTTTGGCATGTTATGTCGAGGCATTTAGCCCGTTACGTAATACCAGACGACGTTGGCGCCATTGGAGAGAACGTAGTTACTGCAGGCCGTCATGGGCGTTGTGCCGTTAACGGAGTACATCCAGCCGCTCGTGCCGCCATGCTCCTTCTCGGCCAAACCGCCAATGGCGGCGACATACGTGCCGTACGATGTGCCGTACGCATTGACGGAAAGGCCTAGCGCACGCAGGGCATCGTAGACCGTAGCGCCCTCGTTAAAGGTGAAGGTACCACTAGAAGACACAGGATTGCCCACAGCGCTCGATGTGACCGAGACCGTCACCGTAACGTAGTTGGACTCCTGTGAGCCGCTCTGGCCGCTCGAGGAGGCACTACCGTTATCAGGAACGGCAGAAGGCCCACCGGAGTTTGCCGAATTCTGAGAAGCCGACTGACTGTTGTCAGTCTTTTTATTTCCCGCTCCTTTTTCGCCGGACTTCTTGCTATCCGAGTTCTTGTCCGATTCCTTGTCCGAGGACTCGGAATCTTTCTTGGAGTCAGATTTGTCAGAACCCCTAGACCTGTCATTCGTATCGTCAGAAGATTTGGAATCCTTGGACCCGACCTCGCCCGAAGTCGTAGTCGAGCCAGACGCCTTGGTGTCCTTGGTGACGACGCTCTCCCCCGTCACGGTCTGAATGATCCAGTCGATGGACCAGGCACCGCTTGTGGAAGGATGGACGAAACCCAGCGAGACGACGATCAGAATGGTGCACGCAGCAGTCAGAACGCCAAGGAGTTCCTTGCGACGAGGGGCGGACGCCGCCGAAGCGGCGCCCTTTTGCTTTGCATCGTCGAGCTGAATGAACGACGAGTCGGGCTGCTTGGAGTCGGCGTCCTGAGGTTTATTGGACACGGCCCTCACCTACCGACGCTCGGTAAACACGAACACGCCGATGACGGCAAGACCGATCACGCCGGCTGCAACACCAACGATGGCAAGCGGGTTGAAGCCAGACTGCTGCACAGGAGCCTCGGCGGACTTCTTAGCGGTAGTCGCGGCAGCCGAGCCCGTATCGGACTTGGAGCTGGACTTGTCAGACTTCTTGTCCTTCTTGCCGGACTTATCGGAATTCTTCTTGGAATCCTTATCGTCCTTGGTCTCGGTCGTAGTGGTCGCGGAGACCGGCTTCTGACCCGGAGCAACAGCACCGCCAGACTGCTGGCCGTTTGTGCCGTTACCGGAGCCAGAACCAGCACCGGCATTGCCGTTGAACGACATAAAACTGAGAAAAGACGATACGGTAGATTTTCGCAGCATGGGGCCATTGGAGCCAGAACCGCCGTTACTGCCAGGATTCACAGCCTTCTTGGTCCACTTGGCATACAGCGTCATATCAGCCGTCACCGCAGCGTCAAATTTGTATGCTTCCGTGCAAGCCTCATCGGTATACCAGCCAGCGAAGGCATACCCTTCGCGCGTCGGATCGGCAGGCTTAGTGACAGAGCCGTTGGCAGTCGCGGTCTGGAAATCGACCTTGGATCCCTCGCCAGTGTTAAACGAGACCTTCATGCCAGCGTTCAGCTTAAACAACACGCCAGAGTCGTTGATGTAGTACAGGTTGCCCTTGGCATCACACGCGATCGGCGAGTCGCAACAGTTATAGTGCCCCGTCGCGCTAAACACACCAGATGCCTCGGCATCGCCCAGCTTGTAGCGATAAACGCCACCGCCTGAGGTGTAGTTAACGAAATCAGAGGTCTCACCGTAGTTAACCGTAAAGTACACATACGTGCCATCTGCCTGAGTGCTCACCAGCGGAGCGCCCTTAATGCCACCAAGAATGCCAGCCGTCAGCTGGGAGCCGTCTGCCGTCGTGATCAGCGTCGTAGCAAAGTCCTTGTTCAGATCAATGATAGCGAGCGCCGCGCTGCCATTGGCTTCACCGCCGACAATCAGCTTGCCATCATACGTCGTAGGCACGCATCCACATCCCGTAAGGCCAAGGTCGACCACACGCTCCTCGGTAATACGGGAAGCAGCATCCGCGCTGCGTGAATCGCCATCAGAAATCGCCAACACGTGCAGCTTGCCGTCGCGCGAGATGAGATAGGCATGGCTGCCATCCGCGGAGAGCACACAGGAGGAGTTGACGACAGCCCCAACCGAAACGCTTCCGAGCACAGCACCCGAAGACTTGCTCAGCATCTCGACAGTACCGGAGCTCGTGGGAATCAAGACAAAGTCATCGCCCACCGTAGTGCTCGTCCAGTAATAGCCCTCGCCTGCATTGACATGCTGCCAGGAAACAGCACCCGTAAGGATATTGATGCGCGTCAGATGGCCGTTGTCATACGTACCCTTTCCATAGTCGACATCAACGGTGCCGACGTAGAGATAGTTGCCATCAACCGTCAGCTGAGAATTTGACTGAGCGGCTTTGCTCACGGAGTCAGTGACCCAAACCGTCGTGAGCGCGTCGGCCGTCAGAGCTTGGACCGCACCGCCGTCGAGCGGAACGATAACCAAACCGTTCGCATAAATCGGGCGCGAGGTGTAACCGACCGCAGTCTTAAGATTCGACTCAGCAAGGACCTTGCCCGACTCGGCGTCAATCTTTAGCAAACGCTTGTTGACGGCAAGATACACGTTGCCGTTCACGACAATAGGTTCACTCGCGTTGGGATACGCCGAACCAGAATACGCCTTCCAATCGAACGTCCAGGAGCTCGCCAGCGCACCCGTAGGCGTCGAAACGTTTTCGACCGCCGCATTGGACTTGCCATCCCAATCGGAATTCCAATCGGACGGACGCGGGGCGCTCGGATTGACTACGACCTCGTCGGGATTAGGCACCGTATCGCCGGCAGCATAAGCCCAGACGATCTCGTCATGCGACTTGAGCACGTAGTCGCTATCGAGCTGAGGTCCGGGAACACCGTTAACAAAGTACGACCAAGCGCCAGCCAGCTTAGTGCCGTCAAGCGGGGAGACAAGGCTGTGAACGCCCCAGAAGCCCAGCTGATCGTACATCTCGGACTTGATGCCCAAAGTATCAAAGTAGGCGGCAGTGGCGTCCTTAATCGTCGTGCCCTCAACAAACACCTGCGTCGAAGGATCGGTCCAGCGCTGTGCCTTATCGCCCTTCTTGCCGATGATCTCCATCGAGACAGAAACCTGACCGGGCATGGCACCATCGGAACCATAGACCCAGGTAATCTCATCGCCGGTCTTGAGCGTGTAGTTGCCGGCGCCGACATTGGCCATCTTGCCGTTAACGAAGAACTGCCAGGACTTCCAGGTGCTTTCGTTAACCTGTACGGTCGAGAGCGTCACGTTCTTATTGAACGGGGAAGTCAGCGAATTGAGGAACCAACCATACGAACCGGTTTGGACGTCGGCGCCAATGCCGGCCTGCTTAAAGACCTGCTCGGAAAGATCGGCAGCAGTTGCGCCCTCTTCCACCAGCGCGGTCGTAGGCTGAGCCCACGTTTGCTGAGCACCTGAAGCATCCTGGCCGATAACGGTGCAGCTTACCGAAAGCTGGTCGGTGGGCGCAGCGTCACCGTACTTCGAGTAGCACCAGACGACAGAGTCGCCCGCCTCGAGAGTGTATTTGCCAGCGCCCACCGATGCAGCCGCGCCGTTGATGAACAGCTGCCAATAGGCGCCCGTAGTATGGTCGTATGCAAGGGTGCGATCGACATCGAAAGGCGACGTAATGGAATTGAGTACCCAACCCCAAGAGCCGTTGGGATCATAGTCGGCCTTGAGGCCGGCCTGCTTAAAGAGCTCCTCGGAAAGATCGGCGGCC
>USTC01000076.1 GCA_900557505.1 uncultured Collinsella sp. | reverse complement strand
CAGCTTTCGGGCGGCCAGAAGCAGCGCGTAGCCATTGCGCGCGTGTTTCTCAAGAACCCCAAGATCCTGATCCTGGACGAGGCGACGAGCGCCTTGGATAACGAGAGCGAGGAGGCGGTGCAGGAGTCGCTCGAGCGCCTGGCGCGCGGTCGCACCACGATCATCATCGCTCATCGTCTCTCGACCATTAAGCATGCCGACGAGATTGCGACCGTCGAGCATGGTCGCGTTGTGGAACGTGGTACGCATGAGCAGCTTCTCGCCCGTGGTGGCACCTATGCCCGTTACTATCGAATGCAGTTCGAAGGTGCGCGTGCGCACGAGCTCGACTGATTGATATGACAGGAAGTATATGGCTGAGAAGAACCCTTTGACTCCGGAAGAAGTGACGGAGTTATTCTCCGAGATCGACGCATCCGGCGTTTTGGATCCGACGCTTGCCAAAAAGCGCACCGAGCGCATGCGCGAAAAAGAGGCAGCGGCCAAGCGCGGCGACAAGGCGGCGTTGGCGCAGCTTCGCAGCGAAGATCGCGCAAGCCAGACAAAACAGATCGACCCGCTGTCCGAGGACGACCCTTCGGGCTCGCAGGTGAGCCATACCATTACGAAGACCGCTATGGCTGTGGTCATCGGCATCCTTGTACTGATCGTGGGCATGCAGATTGGCTACGGCGTGATGCGTCGCCTGAACACTGCCAACCTGTCCGAGAGTGTTTCGGTGGATACCGTTTCCACGGCACTGAAGGGCGGCCTTGAGTGGGGTAACGGCTTTACGCAGTTCCCGCTCGACTTTACCGTCGACGAGGCGGACGAGCGCACAGGCACGGTCGAGGTAACGGTGTTGGACACGTCGTCTGCCAACGAGCTCGAGCTGCTGTCCAACGGGCAGATTCAGGCTGCGGCACTTGCGACCAACGCGTTGCTCAACGATAAGA
This sequence comes from uncultured Collinsella sp., assembly GCA_900557505.1. Lineage (GTDB taxonomy): Bacteria > Actinomycetota > Coriobacteriia > Coriobacteriales > Coriobacteriaceae > Collinsella. The sequence goes on along the minus strand of USTC01000076.1, from coordinate 5,377 downwards.
TTGACCGCGTGGTGTACAACGTGCACGCCTATATCGATGAGGACAGCAACATTCAGCACGATTCCTTCTTTGGCATGTTCCCCGCGAGGGGTCATCAGAGCGCCATTCTGACGTTCGTGTGGACCAAGAGCTCATCGACCGCTACGAACATCGACTGGAAGATGCATATCGTGAGTATGGACGACACGATTTCCGAGCGCATTCAAAAGCAGGTGAACTCGGTGTCGTCGCTGATTGAGGACCCGTCGGTGAGCCAGACCAAGATTGACGAGGAAAAGGCCGAACGTGACCTGGAGCATCGTCTGCATGGCCGCGAGATCTTCCGCGGTGGCAAGCCCGACCGCACGCCGTCCGATCTGCTAGAGCAGGATAAATAAGACGCCATCATCCCGCGTGAGCCAAGCGCCCGCGCGGGATGATTTTTCTGGGACGGGGATTAAATAATCATTCTGTTGTGTATGCAGTTGGCGACAAAGCCCCGCGCTCAGAATGATTTTTTAATCCCCGTCCCAGAAAAATCAATATGCATAGAAAGTCATAATTATCATTTCGTAAACATTTCGATGAAATTAACGCCATGGCGCATACTTGCGGTTAAAATACCGCAAGGCCTAACTACCAACCTTTAAGCCGGTCCGGAGAGACCGGGAAGGAGAATTATGGCGAATAACCATACTGCGGGCACTGCTGCCCGCACCTTCGCGCCCAGCGAGCTTTGCCAGCGCATGCTGGCCAAAACCAGCAAGGGCACCTGCGGTCCCTGCATCCTGTACCTTGAGGATGGGACCATTTTTTATGGCCGTGCATGCGGTGCCGAGGGTACCGCGACCGGCGAGGTCTGCTTCAACACCTCGCTTGAGGGCTACTTTGAGGTCATGACCGACCCGAGCTATGCCGGCCAAATCGTAACCATGACCTATCCGCAGATCGGTAACTACGGCATCGACGAGACCGACGTCCAGTCGGCCTTCCCCGGTGATACCGCCCGCCCCGCGAGCGCTCCGGCTATGCGCGGCATGATCGTCCGCGACATGTGCGCCACGTCTTCCAACTGGCGCTCGGCCGTCAGCGTGCCGGAGTACCTGCGTGCCCACGGCATCGTCGCTATCGAGGGCGTCGACACCCGCGCTCTTGTGCGCCACCTGCGCGACAACGGCTCCAAGATGGGCATTATCTCGACGGAAATCTTTGACGTCGTCGAGCTTGCCGAGCGTCTGGCCGCAGCGCCGACGCTGGTGGGCGAGAACCTGGTCAAGACCGTGAGCTGCCCTGAGCCCCACGCTTTTGCCGCGAGCGATCTGCCCGCTACGCATGACTTTGCGCTTGCCCCTGCCGCCCCTGCCCGCCACAAAGTGGTCGCCTACGACTGTGGCGTCAAGCGCGGCATTCTGGAGGGCCTGGTCCGTGCCGGCTGCGACCTTACTGTCGTGCCGTGGGATACGCCCGCGAGTGAGGTGCTCGACATGAATCCCGACGGCGTCTTTTTATCCAATGGCCCCGGCGACCCCGATGCCGTGGTGGAGACCTACGAGCAGGTGCAGCAGCTGATCGGCAAGGTGCCGGTCTTTGGCATTTGCCTTGGTCACCAGATGATCAGCTTGGCGTGCGGCGCCCAAATGGAAAAGCTTAAATTCGGTCACCGTGGCGGTAACCAGCCGGTTATGAACCTGGTGAGCCGTCGCGTGGAGATCACCGCGCAAAACCACGGCTTTGGCCTGCTGTTCCCCAGTCTGGGCAAACTGATCCCGGAGCTTTCCGGCGGCGAGAGCGAGCACGCGGCCGATGGCGACCTGCGCGCCTGGGTGCGTCGCGGCATCGCGCCGGTTGTGATGAACGAGCGCTTCGGCCGCATTCGCCTGACGCACGTGAACCTCAACGACGGCACCGCCGAGGGCATCCAGCTGCTCGATGCCCCGTGCTTCTCGGTCCAGTACCACCCCGAGGCCTCGCCCGGCCCCACCGATGCCCACTATCTCTTTACCGCCTTTACGCGACTCGTGGACGGCGAGGAGAACTACCTGGACATCGACACCGCGAAGGACCGCCTTGCTGGCTGGAATTTCGCCGAGACCGCCGCGACCGAGACCGAGGAGAACTAACATGCCGAAACGTACTGACATCAAGCGTATCCTCGTCATTGGTTCGGGTCCCATCGTTATTGGCCAGGCCTGTGAGTTCGACTACTCCGGCGCCCAGGCCTGCAAGGTGCTCAAGGAGGATGGCTTTGAGGTCATCCTGGTCAACTCCAACCCGGCGACCATCATGACCGACCCGGGTCTTGCCGACCGCACCTATGTCGAGCCCATCACCGCTGAGTTTATCGAGCGCGTAATCAAGAAAGAGCGCCCGGACGCGCTGCTGCCCACGCTGGGCGGCCAGACCGGTCTGAACGCCGCCGTCGAGCTGGCGAAAGACGGCACGCTCGACAAGTATGGCGTCGAGATGATTGGCTGCGACCTGGCCGCTATCGAGCGCGGCGAGGACCGCAAGCTCTTTAACGAGGCCATGGCCGAGATTGGCCTGGAGGTCGCGCGCTCGGGCTATGCCTACAGCGTGGCCGACGCCGAGGCTATCGCCGAGCGCGTGGGCTATCCCTGCGTACTGCGCCCGAGCTTTACCCTCGGCGGCGCCGGCGGCGGCATCGCTCCCACCCACGAGGAGCTCGTCTCCATCGTGAGCCAGGGCTTGGAGCTTTCGCCCGCCCACGAGGTGCTGGTCGAGGAATCCATCGAGGGCTGGAAAGAGTATGAGATGGAGGTCATGCGTGACCACGCCGGCAACGGCATCATCGTGTGCTCCATCGAGAATCTCGACCCCATGGGCGTACACACCGGTGACTCCATCACCGTGGCGCCGGCGCAGACGCTCTCCGACCTTGAGTATCAGCGCATGCGCGTAGCCTCGCTCGCCATTCTGGAGAAGATCGGCGTCGAGACCGGTGGCTCCAACGTGCAGTTTGCCGTGAACCCCAACACCGGTCGCTTGATCGTCATCGAGATGAACCCGCGCGTGAGCCGTTCGTCCGCGCTAGCCTCCAAGGCCACGGGTTTCCCCATCGCCAAGGCCGCCGCGCGCCTGGCTGTGGGCTATACGCTCGACGAGATCGTCAACGACATCACCAAGGCCACGCCCGCCTGCTTTGAGCCCACGATCGACTACTGCGTGGTCAAGGTGCCGCGCTTTGCCTTCGAGAAGTTCAAGGGTACCGACCCCACGCTTACCACGCGCATGAAGGCCGTGGGCGAGATCATGGCGATCGGCCGCACCTTTGAGGAGGCCTTCGGCAAGGCCATGCGTTCGCTGGAGGACGGGCATCAGGGCATTTGTGCCGGTGGCAAGGAAGGTGCCGACAAGCTGAGCGACGATGATCTCGCTCAGGCCGTGGCCACGCCGACCGAGCACCGCATCTTCTTTGTGGTCGAGGCCCTGCGCCGTGGCTGGGACATCGCTCGCATCCATGCCATCTGCGGCATCGATCCGTGGTACCTCAACCGTATCAACGATATGGTGCAGGTTCAGGAGAGCATCCGCGGTCTGCGTGTGGAGGATATTGACGCCGACGCGATGCGCCTACTCAAGCAGTACGGCACGAGCGACGCCGAGATTGCCGCGCTGACCGGCTCCGATGAGCGCTTTGTGCGCGCCTACCGCAAGGGTCTGGGTGTGGTTCCCAGCATGAAGACGGTCGATACCTGCGCTGCGGAGTTCTCGAGCGCCACGGAGTACCACTACAAGACGTACGAGAACATCTACCGCACGAGCCCGGATGCCAAGAAGTGCGTGGCTCCCGACGAGACCACGCCGGCGGACAAGCCCAAGGCGATGATCCTGGGCGCCGGCCCCAACCGCATTGGCCAGGGTATCGAGTTCGATTACTGCTGCGTGCACGCGAGCTACGCGCTGGCGGCCCGCGGCTTCGAGACCATCATGGTCAACTGCAACCCCGAGACCGTCTCGACTGACTACGACACCTCGGACCGCTTGTACTTTGAGCCGCTCACCTACGAGGACGTCATGGATGTCATCGATGTTGAGCGTCCCGACGGCGTTGTGGTGACGCTCGGCGGCCAGACTCCGCTTAAGCTGGCGCGCATGCTCGAGGAGAGCGGCGTGAACATCATGGGCACCAAGCCCGATGCCATCGACTTTGCCGAGGACCGCGAGCGCTTTGCCGCTCTGCTCGACAAGCTGGGCATTATGTACCCGCCGGCGGGCCAGGCCACCTCGTTTGAGGAGGCCGAGGCCGTGGCCGCGCACATCGGCTACCCGTTGCTGGTGCGTCCGAGCTACGTGCTGGGCGGCCGCGGCATGATGATCGCCTATGATGCCGAGCATCTGCGCGATTACATGGCCGAGGCTGCGCGCATTAGCCCCGACTACCCGGTGTACCTGGACCGCTTCTTGGAGGGTGCGATCGAGTCCGACGTCGACGCCCTGTGCGACGGCGAGGAGGTCTACATCGGCGGTATCCTGGAGCATATCGAGGAGGCCGGTATTCACTCCGGCGACTCTGCGACCTGCATCCCGCCGTTCAGCTTTAGCGAGAGCCTGCAGGCAAAGCTCCGCGAGACCACGCGCCGCATCGCGATGGCGCTGGGCGTGCGCGGCCTGGTCAACGTACAGTACGCCATCAAGGGCGAGACCGTCTACGTGATCGAGGCCAACCCGCGTGCCAGCCGTACCGTGCCGTTTATCTCCAAGGCCACCGGCGTGCCGCTGGCCAAGTGCGCGGCGCGTATCATGGCAGGCGATTCCATCGCGAGCCTGGGCCTGCCGAGCGACGAGCGTCAGCTCGATTGGTTCTGCATGAAGGAAGCCGTCATGCCCTGGGGCCGTTTCCCGGGAGCCGACGTTATCCTGGGACCCGAGATGAAGTCGACGGGCGAGGTCATGGGTATCGCCAAGAGCTATCCCGAGGCATACGCCAAGACGCAGCTGGCGATCGACTACAAGCTGCCCGATCCGAGCTGCGGCAAGGTGTTCATCAGCGTATGCGACCGCGACAAGCGTCATATCCTTTCGGTCGCGCGTATCCTGCGCTACCTGGGCTTTGACATCTGCTCCACCGAGGGTACGGCGCGCGTGCTGCGCGGCGGCAACGTGACGTGCGAGGTCGTGGAGAAGATCAGCGGCCCGCACGACGGCGAGCGCCCCAACATCGGCGACCTCATCGCCGATGGCAAGATTGCGGTAATCATCAACACGCCGTACGGTCCGGGCTCGCGTGGCGACGGCTATCTACTGCGCACCGAGGCCGTCCGTCGTGGCGTGACCTGCGTGACCGCGATGTCTGCGGCCAACACGTACGTGAGCGCCATCGAGGCCGTGCGCGAGGACCAGCAGGGTCACGGCAGCGCCAACGACATGGGCATGGACG
>USTC01000075.1 GCA_900557505.1 uncultured Collinsella sp. | reverse complement strand
GCTGATGTTTGCCCACGGCTTTAACATCCACTTCAAGCAGATCGTCCCTCCCGCGGACGTGGACGTGCTGATGATTGCCCCCAAGGGGCCTGGCCACACGGTCCGCTCCCTGTATGTGGGCGGCAAGGGCGTGCCCTGCCTGGTGGCCGTGGAGCAGGATCCCTCCGGAAATTCCATGGAGGTGGCAAAGGCCTATGCAGCAGGCATCGGCGGAGCCAGAGGCGGGATCTTAGATCCGAGCCCGCGCGATTTCCCCAAGGGCGATCGCTTCGCGCCCCGCTCGAGCCATCCGCGCATTGGCCTGGACACCCGTCCGGTCTTCAAGCGCGTGCCCGGCACCGAGCACTTCTATTCCGAGCTCCCCGACGAGGTGCTCAAGGCAAATGGTTTGACCCCTCACGCGGAGGTGATGTAGATGAGCGAGACCGCAGTCAACGGCGTCGAGCCGATCATCTTCCTTGATGACGTCCACGTCACCTTTAGGACCCGTACCGGCTCGATTCTGCACCCCAACCTGGTTCACGCCGTCCAGGGTGTAACGATTAAGCTCATGCCCGGACAGACCATCGGCATCGTCGGCGAGTCCGGTTGCGGAAAGTCCACCACCGCCAACGTCATGTGCGGCCTGCAGGCCCCCACGAGCGGCAAGGTCTACTTTAAGGGCAAGGACGTTACCAAACGTACCGCCGAGGACCGTCGCCACATGGGCCGCGTCATCTCGGTCGTGTTCCAGAACCCGGCCACGGCGCTCAACCCCCGCATGGTCGTTCGCGAGCAACTGCTCGACCCCATGCGCGTCCACAACCTGGGTACCGAGGCCGAGCAGGAGAAGCGCGTCAAGGAGCTCTTGGAGCTCACCGGTCTGCCCAGCTCCGCCGCCGAGGTTCTTCCCGGCCAGCTTTCGGGCGGCCAGCGCCAGCGCGTCGCAATTGCCCGTGCCCTGTCGCTGAACCCCGATGCCATCATCGCCGACGAGCCCACCTCGGCTCTGGACGTTTCGGTCCGCGCGCAGATTCTGAACCTGCTGACCGACCTTAAGAAGGAGCTCGGCCTGGCCATGGTGTTCATCAGCCATGACATCCAGACGGTCCGCTATATCTCTGACGACATCATCGTTATGAATGGTGGCAAGATCGTCGAGCAGGGCGAGGCCAAGCAGGTCTTCCAGCACCCTCAGGACCCCTACACCAAGATGCTGCTCGGCGCTGCGCCGTCGCTGCTGCATCCCAAGCTCGGCGAGTAGCCTCGCTTTCCCTCCCGTGCGCCCGGTTCCCTTGCCGGGCGCACCTCCGTTGCGATTTCGAAAGGTTGGGTTCACGAGCCATGCCAAGTGCTCAGGAGCTACAACAGCGATTTGGTGAATACCGAGGCGCTATGCCCCGTCCATCGGATTTCGATCTCTTTTGGAAGGGCCGCATGACCGAGGCCGACGCCGTCGAGCTCGACTACGCGATTGAGACGGCTTCGGTTGCGGATTCCGCGACCTGTCGGTTTTTCGACCTCTGGTATACCGGCATGTGTGGTGCACGCCTGCATGCCAAGTACCTTAAACCCGTCTCGGACGAGCCTGTGCCATTGGTACTTCAGTTCCATGGGTATCCGGGTGCAAGCCGCAGCTGGTTTGAGCAGGCGTCGTTTGCGGGCATGGGCATGGCGCTCATTGCTCTCGATTGTCCTGGCCAAGGAGGCCCCTCCGAGGACATTGGTGGATTTGAGGGCACGACGGTCGCGGGCCATATCGTCGCCGGTATCGACGGCGACCCGGCCAACCTCTACTATGTCCGCCTACATCAGGATATTCGCATTCTGTGCCGTATCGTTCGCGAGCTCGAGGGCATCGATCTTACCCGCGTGTATGTGAACGGCGCATCGCAGGGCGGCGGTTTGGGCATTGCGACCTGCGCGCTTAACAGCGAGCTTATCAATCGCGCCGCCATCCTCTATCCCTTCCTGTCGGATTTCCGCCTGGTTTGGGATCTGGATGCCGACGATATTGCCTATGAGGGCCTGCGCTATTGGTCGCGCTGGTTTGACGAGGACTCGACCTGTATTGACGAAGCCTATGCCAAGCTGGCGTACTTCGATTCCAAGAATTTTGCCCCCATGGTCAAGTGCCCCGTGCTGTTTGGCACGGGCACGGCCGATATCGTCTGTCCGCCGGCAACGCAGTTTGCGGTGTACAACAACCTGTCCTGCGACAAGCGTCATGAGTTCTTTGAAGGCTTTGGCCACGAGGAGATTCAGGACTTTGACGATCTGATCATTCCGTTTTTCTGTGAGGGAGGGGAGGCTCATGTCTAAGTGCGAGAGCAATGTTGACGAGCTGATAGTCCCCGGGCTCGTGGGAATTCCTGGAACGGTTTCGTCAAGGCTCGCAGAATATCAGGACTGGCACGGTGATGTCCAAGCAGATGTTTCTGATTTAGAGACATGCGCTTCGAATCTTGAGATTCAAGGCCTGGCCATTACGGCAATTGACTTTGTTAACCCTTGCGCCCGTTACTCGGAGGTTTCCTTTAAGCTCGGTGACGATGCGGTCCACGCTCGTTTGATTGAGCCTGTCGGTCGTGCCCGAGTATCTGAGCGCGTGCCGCTGTGCCTGATGTTCCATGACATCGATCGGCCTGTGCGCGGCTGGCATCACATGACGAGATTTGCCGCCATGGGGTATGCCGTCCTCGCGCTGGATGACGATGTTGCTGGTACGGACGACCTGCAGCGGGGGATTGCTTCGCTCGCTTTTGTCGAACGCGTCCGTTGGGGTTGCGCGTTGGCGAAGGTCGCGCGCAATCTTGATGGCGTGGACCCCGACCGCATTTTTGCATGGGGCGAGGGTCTTGGCGGCGGAGTCGCGCTGGCGATTTCTGCTCTGGACGAGCAGGGCTTTGCCTGCACGGCGGTTGCCAATCCGATTCCCGGTGGCATCGAGGCGCTGTCGTCTCGGGTGCGCGGCTCGGTGCTCATGGGCACATCGCTTATGGATACCGTGAGCGACCCCAAGGGTCAGTTTGCCGTATTCAACGGTTTTGAGTGTGACCGGAGGCATATCATCTATGCCAAATACGCTCACGAGCGCATCAATGCGTTCGAAAACGAAGTCGTCGACTTCTTTAACCAAACGTTCTACCCGTGTTCTTTGGCCTAGACGGCCTGGACACTGCCAACAAGAGTGGGCGGCATAGGGCTGCCCGCCAGACAACTAAGGAGATTCTTGTGGCAACTCAGAAATTCACCGGCGTTATCCCTCCCGTCGTTGTTCCCGATACCGAAGACCACCAGCTCGATGTTGCCTCCTTTGAGCGCAGCATCAACCGCATGATCGATGCCGGCGTCGATGGCCTGTTCTTCCTGGGCTCCTCGGGCGAGGTCGTCTTCTCCACCGACGAGCGTCGCCGTCAGATCATCGCCGAGGCCGTCCGTATCGTCGACCACCGCGTTCCCGTTCTGGTCGGCATCATCGACACCGAGACCGAGCGCATGATCGAGCACGGTAAGGTCGCTCAGGAGCTGGGCGCCGATGCGCTTGTCGCTACCTGCCCGTTCTATGCCCTGCAGGGCATGACCGAGGTCGAGGAGCACTTCCGCATCCTGCACGAGGAACTCGACCTGCCCATCTTCGCCTACGACATCCCCGTGTGCGTCCACACCAAGCTCCCCTGGAAGCTCCTTGCTAAGCTCGGCGCCGAGGGCGTCCTGGCCGGCGTCAAGGATTCCTCGGGTGATGACATCTCGTTCCGCTACCTCGTTCAGGAGAACGAGAAGAACGGCCATCCGATGAGCATCCTCACCGGTCACGAGGTTGTTGTCGATGGCGCCTACCTCGGTGGCGCCGACGGTTCCGTCCCGGGTCTCGCCAACGTTGAGCCCGAGGGCTACGTGCGTCAGTGGAAGGCCGCTCAGGCCGGCGACTGGGCTACCGTCAAGGCCGAGCAGGATCGCCTCAACGAGATCTCCCACATCTGGGATGTCACCTCGGGCGTCCAGGGCTATGCCGGTGGCGTCGGCGCCTTCAAGACCGCTATGAACCTCATGGGCATCTTCGACAGCCCGACCATGCCGCGCCCGGTGAAGGCCATGACCGGCGAGAACGTCGAGGCGATTAAGAAGGTCCTCCAGGACAACGGTCTCCTGTAAAGCTTCCCCAGGCACCCGATCTTGGGGCTCAAGTGGTCGGGCGTGACCCATTAGGTCAACGCCCGACCACTTTCACCCCAACCTCGGGCACCTGGAAAACCTTTACCGCGCTGTGGCGGCTAGCCTGACGGCGCATTTCCTGTAGTTGTTTTTATCTCCTAAGGAGAGCGACATGGAGAACAAGTACGTTTGCTCCGTCGATATCGGCGGCACCAAGATTGCGACTGCCATTATGGAGTATCCGGCTGACGGCAGCGTGCCCCATCCCGTATTTGAGGCCGAGGTTCCTACCGAGGCCCAGGAGGGCGGCGAGGCTGTCTTCCAGCGTATCGAGGCGTCCGTCAAGGCCGCTCTTGAGGCGAATCCCGATGTCGAGGTCCTCGGTGTCGGTATCGGTGCCGCAGGCGTCGTCGATCCCAAGACGGGCGCCATCGCGTATGCCAACGAGATCATGCCCGGCTGGTCCGGCGTTCAGTTGGGGCCGCGTCTGCGCGAGGACCTTGGTCTTCCCGTTGCCGTGGTGGGCGACGTGCAGGCTCATGCTCTGGGCGAGGCCCACTGGGGCGTCGGCAAGGGCAAGTTCTCCGTCTTGTGTCTGGGCATCGGTACGGGCATCGGCGGCGCATATGTCGAGAACGGCCGCGTGATGCAGGGCTTCCATGGCGCTGCCGGTCATATGGGCCACATCGAGTGTTCGGCTGCCGCTGGCATTCCCTGCGCCTGCGGACGTTCTGGTCATCTTGAGTCGGTTGCTTCGGGCACTTCCATTGGTCGTATGTACGATGAGCGCTTTGGTCGCGTCGACCCCAGCCGTCCTTCGGTCGGTCGCGATGTGAACGACCTGTGCCGTGCGGGCGACGCAAAGGCGACCGAGGTCATCCATGACGCCGGCTTTGCGCTGGGCGCGAGCTTGGGCTCGCTTGCCAACATCTTGGATCCCGAGGTCATCGTGCTTTCGGGAGGTGTGATTCACCAGGGTCCCGATTGGCGCTCGCAGACGTGGAAGGACTCGGTGCACGAGGGCTATGCCAGCCAGGCGCTCGACCCGCTTCAGGACACGCCGATCCTCATCGGTTCTCTGGAGGGCGACGCGCCGCTTATCGGTGCCGCCGAACACCTTCTTGCGTCGTTGAAGTAAACATAACTACCAAGTGCGCCTTCTGAGGTGCCGCAGATTGACGTGAAAGAGGAGCGAAGCGTACTTCGGTATGCGAGCGACGGTTTGAACGTCAAGGTGCGGTGTCTCAGAAGGCTGTTTTGAGAAAGGTTGAGTCGAACATGACCGTTGATCCTTTGATCCAGTCCCTAAAGGGCAAGCTCGTCGTGAGCGTTCAGGCCTATATGGGCGAGCCGCTTCGTACGCCCGAGACCATGGCTCAGATGTCTCGCGCCTGCGAGCTTGGTGGCGCCGCCGCTATTCGCTGCCAGGGTCTTGCCGACATCGCCGCCATTAAGGGCCGCTGCGAGGTTCCCGTCATCGGCCTGTGGAAAGATGGACACGAGGGCGTCTACATCACGCCCACGCTGCGTCATGCTCGCGCCTGCGTTGCCGCCGGTGCCGACATCGTGGCAATTGATGCCACTGATCGCCCACGTCCCGATGGCAAGACCGTCGAGGACACCTTCCGTCCGCTGCACGAGGAGGGCGTGCTCCTGATGGCCGACTGTGCCACCATCGAGGATATTCGTCGTGCTGTCGACATGGGCTTTGACCTGGTGTCCACCACGCTTTCTCATGGTGTTGCCGCTATCGATTGCACCATGGCCGACGGTCCCGATCTGCCGCTCCTGCGCCAGGCGACCGAGGAATTTCCCGGCCTTCCCATCATCTGCGAGGGCCGCGTGCACACGCCCGAGGAGGCCCGCGCCGCGATTGATGCGGGCGCCTGGGCAGTTGTCGTGGGCACTGCCATTACGCACCCCACGAGTATTACGAGTTGGTTCAAAGCCGCGCTTGAGGCGTAAGACGGACCTCGTATCCGCTCAGGGCGGTATACTCATTAAAGGCAATTGACCGCGCGGGATCCGGGTTGCTGGGTCCCGCGCTTGTTTTCGGGAGGCAGCACATGCAAAAGGGAGATGCCATGGATGCGGCGGAGCGCTCGGAGCGCATCCCCGATATCGTCATCATCACCGGAATGTCCGGATCGGGCCGCACGCAGGCCATGCACGTGTTCGAGG
>USTC01000074.1 GCA_900557505.1 uncultured Collinsella sp. | reverse complement strand
TATCTACGTCACGACCGTACCTAAAAACCGATCCTTCAAAGTTCATATCGTTCTCCGTTCAAAATGGAATGTGGGGGATTTGATATTTACTTGCTTATTCGGACAGTCCTGCTCGCACGAAGAGCACATTAAGTGCTCCTCGGCTCGTGCGGAACTCAACGCAAGCAAATATCAAATCCCTCGTTCTCGTTTTGACTACAAAAAAGCAAATGGAAAGTTAGCGTTCGCCTTCGGCGAACCTAATAAGGGCAGGACTGTCCGCAGTAGCGAGCAAAGGTCGAAGGACCCCGTAGCCTTTACAGGTCAGACGGGGCGCAGATATGCCCCGCCACAGCAGAAGCAGCCGCTACAGCCGGCGAGGCCAGATAGACCTCGGACGTGGGGTCGCCCATACGACCGACGAAGTTGCGATTGGTCGTGGAGATGCAACGCTCCCCCGCCGCCAGAATGCCCATGTAGCCGCCCAGGCACGGACCACACGTGGGCGTGGAGAACACACAGTTGGCGTCCAAGAAAATGTCGGTCAGGCCCTCTTTCATGCACTGGCGGAAGACCGCCTGCGTCGCTGGAATCACAATGCAGCGCACCCCGTCGGCAACCTTATGCCCACGCATGACTTCGGCCGCAGCACGCATATCCTCGATACGTCCGTTGGTGCACGAACCGATCACTGCCTGGTCGATCGTGATGTGGCGGCTCTCGCTGACCGGATGGGTGTTGCTCGGCAGATGCGGCCACGACACGCACGGCTTAATGTCGGCCGCATCGATCTTGATGACTTGCGCATACTCGGCATCCGGATCGGCGTGGTACTCAACGTAATCGCGCTCGCAGCGGCCCTTGAGCCAGGCGCGGGCAACATCATCGACCTCGATAATGCCAGCCTTACCGCCCGCTTCGATCGCCATGTTCGAAATGGTCATGCGGCCTTCCATCGACAGGTTCTCGATAGTGCTGCCGGCAAACTCCATAGCCTGGTAGATAGCCCCGTCCACACCGATCATGCCGATGATGTGCAAGATGATGTCCTTAGCCGTGGCGCCATCCGTGAGCTCGCCATTGATCTCAAAGCGAATCGTCGGCGGCACCTTAAACCAGGCGCGCCCCGTAGCGATGCCCACACCCGCGTCCGTTGAGCCCACACCGGTTGAAAACGCCCCCAGTGCACCATAGGTGCAGGTATGCGAATCCGCACCGATAATCAGATCGCCCGGCACCACCACGCCGCGCTCGGGCAGCAATGCGTGTTCAATACCCGCGCAACCCTGCTCGTAATAGTGCGTCACATGCTGCTCGTGCGCAAAATCACGCATTTTCTTTGTCTGCTCGGCGCTCTTGATGTCCTTGTTGGGCGCATAGTGGTCGGGCACCAGGCAAACGCGATTGCGGTCGAACACCTCGGTTGCACCCAGCTCGCGAAAGACATCGATCGCGATAGGCGCGGTAATGTCATTGGCGAGCACAATGTCCAGGTCGCACTCAACCAGCTGGCCCGGCTTTACCTCGTCCAGGCCTGCGTGTGCCGCCAAAATTTTCTCTGCTACGGTCATGGGTCGTGCCATGTGATTCCCCTCTCATGCAGGCTTTGCCCTGCCGAATATCGTTACTTGCCCGCCTTGGAGCGGTTGGTCTGGATCATGCGGTTGATGGCGTTGATGTAAGCCTTGGCCGAGCTCACGATGATGTCCGTGTCCGCGCCGCGTCCGGTGTAGATCTTGCCGTCCTCGGCGGTGATGCGAACCGTTACCTCGCCAATGGCATCGATGCCGCGCGTAATGGCCTTGACGTTGAACTCCGTCAGCTCGCCATGGGCAGAAATTGCCTTGTCGACCGCTTTGTACGCCGCGTCGACCGGGCCGGTGCCCGTCGAGCACACCACGTGGGTCTCGCCGTCCTCGTCGGTAATGGTTGCCGTAGCCGTAGGAATGAGCGGGTCGCCGCAAGAAACCTGAAGCGCATCGAGCGTGTAGATGGCTTTGACCTCGCGCTGACGCTCCTGGACCATCGACTCCAGATCCTCGTCGAAGACCTCCTTCTTTTGGTCGGCGATTTCCAGGAAGCGCTGGTAGATGGCCTCGAATTCCTCGTCACCAAAGGTGTAGCCCAGCTCTGCGAGGCGATGGCGCAGTGCCGCGTGACCCGAGCGCGCCGAAAGGATAATCTCGGAACCGGCGGCGCCCACGTCCTTGGGATCGATGATCTCGTAGGTATCGCGCGCCTTGAGCACGCCGTCCTGATGAATGCCCGAGCTGTGGGCGAACGCATTGGCGCCCACGATGGACTTGTTAGGCTGCACGTTAATGCCGGTAATGGAGCTAACGAGCTTGGAGGCGCGCGTGAGCTCGGTCGTCACGATGTCGGTGTGCACATCCAGATCCTGCTCGTGCATCTTCATGGCCATAACGACCTCCTCGAGCGCCGTGTTACCCGCACGCTCGCCCAGGCCGTTGATGGTGCACTCGATCTGTGTCGCGCCGTTACGAACGGCCTCGAGCGCAAGTGCCGTGGCCATACCCAGGTCGTTATGGGTGTGGACCGAGATCGTAACGTCCTCGATGCCCGCCACGCGCTCGCGCAGGTCGCGAATACGGGCGCCAAACTCCCAAGGCATGTTGTAGCCCGTAGTGTCCGGGATGTTCACCACCGTGGCGCCGGCCTTAACCGCGGCCTCGATTATACGAACCAGGAACCCCTGATCAGAGCGGCCCGCGTCCTCGGCATAGAACTCAACGTCGTCGACAAACTTGCGAGCATGCTTCACGGCGTGAATAGCGCGCTCGATAGCCTCATCCTCAGTCATATGGAGCTTGTCACGCAGGTGGCTGGGGCTCACACCCAGACCGGTATGAATACGGGGCCTCTGAGCCGTCTTGAGGGCTTCTGCGGCCACTTCGATATCCTTGTCGACCGCACGGGCGAGGCCGCATACCGTGCAACGGTCTCCCGCAATCTTGCCGATCTCCTGCACCGAGCGAAAATCACCGGGACTCGAGATGGGAAAGCCCGCCTCGATAACATCCACGTTCATGCGCACCAGCTGACGTGCGATGACGAGCTTTTCCTCGGTATTCATGCTGGCGCCGGGAGACTGCTCTCCATCGCGCAGAGTGGTGTCAAAGATTGCAATTTTGCGGCTCATGATTTCCTCCTGATATGCCTGAGAAACAGATGGCTTTCAGGAGAGATGGAGTGCCCCAAGATAGAAAAATACCCGTGTCGCTCATCACGCCCAAAAGCGGCGGACGATAGCGCACCCGGGTACAACTCATCGTTATAGCGAGATTACAACCCTAGCGCGCTATCCAATCTAGTAGCGCTAGGCCTAGGAGCTGCTGCGTGTTATTGAACATGTTAGGCTCCTTTCAGCCTCGGGTATTCACTACATCTCGGTAAAGTGTAACACAGAGGAAACGATATGCAGCGAGTTTTTGGACCAACGCCAACACAATAGCGCCTGTCCCCTTCGTCGTGCTTTTGGAACGCAATAGCAAGAAACCCGGTTCCACACGAGGCAGAACCGGGTTTCTTTAGCAATGCTTGCTTTGCTCAGGCAGTAACTGTTAGTTACTCAGCCAGGAAGTCACGCTGGACAGCGGGATCGACCTTGATGCCAGGGCCCATGGTGGAAGACACGGAGATGGACTTGACGTACTTACCCTTAGCAGAAGAGGGCTTGACGCGCAGAATCTCGGTGTACAGGGCAGCGTAGTTCTCGACGAGCTGCTGCTCAGAGAAGGACTTCTTGCCCAGGGGCACGTGGCAGATGCCGTAGCGGTCGGCGCGATACTCAACGCGGCCGGCCTTGAGCTCGGAGACCATCTTGGCGACGTCCATGGTAACGGTGCCGAGCTTGGGGTTCGGCATGAGGCCACGGGGACCAAGGATCTTACCGATGCGGCCAACCTTGGCCATCATGTTCGGCGTAGCGATAGCGGCGTCGAAGTTGATCTCGCCCTTCTGGATCTGGGCGACGAGCTCGTCGGAACCGATGATGTCGGCGCCGGCAGCCTCGGCCTCGCGAGCCTTCTCGCCCTCGGCGAAGACGGCAACACGAACGGTCTTGCCGGTGCCGTGGGGCAGAGAGATGGAACCACGGATGTTCTGGTCAGCCTTACGAGTATCGATGCCCAGACGGAAGTGGGCCTCGACAGTCTCGTCGAACTTGGCGGTGTCGAGCTCCTTGATGAGCTTGGCAGCCTGAAGGGGGGTGTAGAGCGTGGCGCGGTCGATCTTCTCGGCAGCGGCGTTATAGCTCTTACCATGCTTAGCCATGTGCATTACCTCCTGTGGTTAAACGGGCGTGAGCCCTCCCACATCGTATCGTGTGCCCTATTGCACACATTTAACGGGCGCCCCGGTCGGAGCACCCGTCGTTACCATAAGAAATCGCTACTCAGCGATGGTGACGCCCATGGAACGGGCGGTACCGGCGATGATCTTCTTGGCGGCGTCAATGTCGTTGGCATTGAGGTCCGGCATCTTGATCTCGGCGATCTTGGTGAGCTGCTCCTGGGAGAGCTGACCGACCTTGTCGGCCTGGGGCTTAGCGGAACCAGACTTGAGGTTCAGCTCCTTCTTGATGAGGTGAGCCGCCGGCGGGGTCTTGGTGATGAAGGAGAAGGACTTATCCTCGTAGACAGAGATCTCAACGGGGATGATGTCGCCCTTCTTGTCCTGCGTCTCGGCGTTAAAGGCCTGGCAGAACTGCATGATGTTCACGCCAGCAGCGCCCAGGGCGGGGCCGACGGGAGGAGCGGGGTTAGCGGCACCAGCAGGAATCTGGAGCTTAATGACGTTGGCAACCTTCTTCTCAGCCATGGTCATTCCTTTCGAATCACGAGTGTGAAGTACTTGCTATATCGTAAGCACGCACGTGTTAGAAGCACTCCTGAGATGAGCAGTCACAGAAGAAGCACGCTCGCGCGAACGGACGAAAACTTAAGCGATGACAGCGACCTGGTTAAAGTCGAGCTCGACCGGCGTCTCACGGCCAAAGATCATCAGCGTGACCTTGAGCTTGCCAGCCTCGGTGTTAACCTCGGAGACCTTGCCATCAAAGTCGGTAAGCGGACCATCGGTGACGCGGACGGACGTGCCGACCTGAATATCAACCGAGGTGCGCTTGGGCGAATCGCCCTTACCGGGACGACGAGTCATCTTGTTGTACTCGTCGCGGGAAAGCGGAGCGGGCTTGCCGTTGCCGCCCAGGAAACCGGTGACGCCAGGCGTGTTACGAACGCACGTCCAAGCATCGTCATCCATCTCCATGCGGACCAGGACATAACCCGGGAAGATCTTGGAATCCTTGGTCTCGCGCTTGCCACCCTCTTTAATCTCGGTGACGCGCTCCATAGGAATCTCGATATCAAAGATACGGTCCTGCATGCCCATGGTCTCGATGCGATGCTCGAGATCGGACTTAACGCGGTTCTCGTATCCAGAGTAAGTGTGAACGACGTACCAACGCTTAGACATGGTTTAGCCCCTCAATCCAGAGAACAGAGCAAGAGCCTCGCCAAAGCCAGCATCGAGCAGAGCGATGACGACGCCGACGACGATCAGAGAAGCGCAAACGACAACCGAGTAGTTCACGAGCTCCTTCTTATCGGGCCACGTGACACGCTTCATCTCGGACTTCACCGAAGCGAAATACTTCTTGGTGCGGGCGAAGAAACCAGGCTTCTCGTTCTTCTTGGACTTCGCAGCCTTCTCGTTCTTCTTGGCAACGGCCTTCTTGGCCTCAACCTTGGAGTTGGCGGCAGCGTTATTGGCAGGTGCCGGCTGCTGAGCCTTCTTCTTGTTCTTCTTGTTGGCCATTTGGGTTACCTCCGCGCAATGCGCTTATACATGAGTAAACCGTAAGCCCCCAATTGGGAGCTTACGGAATAATGACTGGCACGCCAGGAAGGACTCGAACCCTCAACACTCGGTTTTGGAGACCGATGCTCTACCAATTGAACTACTGGCGTATGTGACTAGAGACTAGCGAGTCTCTTTGTGCAGCGTGTGGTGACGGCACCAGGGGCAATACTTTTTGATCTCCATACGATCAGGCATGGTCGACTTGTTCTTGGTGGTCGTATAGTTGCGGCGCTTGCACTCAGTGCACGCAAGAGTAACTAGAGTACGCATGTATCCTGAACCTTTCATTTCCGCCCCGTACGGGCACGAGTTGGTACTTTATCAGCTCTATGTAAGTGCTGTCAATGAAAACCTCGAATCAATTGGTTCTCGGTGGATCCATTCATATTTGGAACACATCAATGAAGCCAACGAGAGCTAATCGACGGTGCGCCCAGGATCATTGTCGATCCTCTCGACACCAGAAACGGCTCAATATCCATTGCAGAAAAGAACCCGGCACCCATATAAGTGCCGGGTTCTCTAAGTCAGCTATATCAAAGAGCTAATTTACTCAATGATCGTGGAGACGATGCCCGAACCGACGGTGTGGCCACCCTCGCGG
>USTC01000073.1 GCA_900557505.1 uncultured Collinsella sp. | reverse complement strand
AGACCGTAAACCCTTAAAGAGTCGGAGCCATGAAAAACAAGATGAAGCATATAGCAACCGCCGCGGCGCTGGGCGTCGGGAACTCGAGATCTTCGTCGAGCTCTGCGATACCGCCCGAATCGCCGAAGATCTCCCTGCGCGCGGCCGCGACGGCCACGTTCTTCAGCACGGGTCTCGAGAGGTTCACTTTCGAGCCAGCGAGCACTGTGAAGTGCCCAGTGGCCTTGTCGTAGCGTCCCGCCCCGCGTATGCCGTTCTTCTTCGTGTGGAAGACCGCCGGCGCACCCGCCGGACCCTGGTCGACTCTGTCGAGGTCGTACCCCAGAGCTGCCATCCTGAATAGGATCCTATCGTGCAGGCGTTCGACGGCCTCTTCCTTGTACGGGTCGACGTAGGGTTTGGGCGTCGCCGAGTTGTCGGTCTCGTACGAGCCGTGGGTGCGCACGTAGTCGATGGCCTTCGCCTCTAAGACATCCAGTGCGTCCTTGCTGATGTTCTGGTCGTCATCGAGGAACATAACGGCCTTGTTCCAGAACTCCTTCTTCGCCTTGTGTGCGTCGAGCCGGGCGATGCCCTGGGTCGTCTGCCCCGCGTAGACGCGGCTCACATTGCCGTGGTCCTCGTCGAGCAGGTAGTAGACGCCGCGCTGTGGGATGTTCGGCAGCGACTTCGCCTCGGCGAGGTCCTCCCTCGGAACGACAACGGTCACAAGCGACTCGCCGTCGATGCGGCAGATGCGGATGCGGTCCGGCTGCGCGTCTATGAGCTGGACAGTGAGAGTCTTGACCCGGATCATGCTCACGCCCCCTTCTTCGCGAGCTCTTCGATCATGCACGTGCGCACGAATGCGGAAAAGCTCATGCCCCGCAGGGCCGCTTCCTCTTTCGCCGCGTCGCGCAGGGTGTCGGGGATCCGCAGTGTCACGGAGACCTGGTCGCCATTCACCAGGAAGCTCCTGATTTCCGTCTCGTCGGGATTGCTCTTGATGAGCTCCTTGTAGCTGTCGGGCATCTGCGCTCCCATCGCTCGAAATGCAATACAAATGCGTTTGCAGCATTATAACGCGGCGGCACTGAGCGGCATCGGAAATGCGGGGGCAGCCGATGTCCAGGCTTTATATGAGCGTGGGCGGCGAGGGTGAGAGCCCCACTCGACAAGATCGAGCCGCTCGTGCTCACGATGCCCGAGATGTTTACCGAAAGCGGATTGGTTTCGACCTTCACGTACGATGAGGACACGTATTGCTATGGCTTCTTTTGCAACTACTAACCAAGCCGAACAACATGAGCTTTCTTGAGGAGGAGCGAAGGAACTTCTCGTGTCTCTGCTCTAACTTGCTAGGGGGGGGGTTTTGCGGAGTTTCCTCTACCCCACCCTCCCCTAAAATACAATGTCCAGGTGGCCATCAGTTAGTGCTCGCAGTTTGCTGTGACCCACCGTGACCCACGAAAACGCCTCGGATGACCCGAAAAACCGTGACCCAAATTTGACCCCATGGATTCGCGGCAAATTTTGAGACTGGATGCAAATGAGACGAACTGGAGCAAACTGCGGCAAACTGGAGCAAACTGGAGATAGTTTTCGACTATTGTTTTGGCGATTGTCGCGCTGTTCGAAGGCGATTCGAATCAATCGCGAATCACTGGGCAAAAGAAAACTGCCCTGCCTTCGTCTTTTCCGTATCCGATAATAAATCGACGCAACGTCTCTATCAAATGTTCAGCGATTCGACCCAGTCTTCAACCATGCCATCTTGCGGGTTTTCGCCAAAACGCTGACCATCAAGCCACTCACCCGAACCGGCAAGCTGCTCGAGCGTCTGACGGGTTGAGCCCATCGATGACGAGGTCGAGGTGCAAAACGGGATAACCGTCTTACGCACGAAGTCATTGTCGCGCACGAAACGGTTAACTGGCCATGCAGCCATCTGCCACCAGACGGGATAACCAACGAACACCGTTTCGTATTCCTCAAACGCGTCGGGTGTGACCTGAGACAGCACAATGTCGCGCAGGCTTTGATCGTCGTGTTCGCGCGTCACGCGGCTGTTGTCGTCACGCCAATCCAAATCGGCGTCCGAATAGGGATTCTCGGGCGTGATCTCGAAAATGTCACCGCCCGTCGCCGCCGCGATGCGCTCAGCTACAGCACGTGTATGGCCCTGCGCCGAGTAGTACGCCACAAGAACCTTGCCCCCGACGGGTTGCGGTGGCGTGGCGGGGTCGGCCTGCACCGCCTGGTTTGCCCCGCTCGATGACCCAACGCCAAGCCCATCTGCCGACTGCGACGCTGCGCCCTCTCCATTCGAAGCGCATGCTGAAAGAAGACCGCCCGTCGTCATAGTCGCACCCGCCAACAGGCCCATCTTCACGAAATCGCGCCGTGCAACAATCCGATTCATCATAAAACCTCCCGTAATTCCTACCAACTCTTCTTCTCCTTGGCACTATCGTGCTGATGCTTGCGCTCCTCGACCATCTTTGCAAACCACTGCACCATAGCGGGGTCGGCATGGCTGAAGAAGCTGGAAGTTTTAGTGTCGAGCGCGGCGATGCGCGCCATCTCCTCGGCGGAAAGCTCGAAGTCGAACACGTCGAGGTTCTGCTCCATGCGCTCACGATGAACCGACTTCGGAATGACCACCACACCGCGTTGCAGGTTCCAACGAAGCATCACCTGCGCCGCGGTCTTGCCATGAGCCTGGCCGATTTCAACCAGCACGGGGTTCTCGAACAACCCGCCGCGACCCTCGCCGAAGGGAGCCCAGGCTTCCGGCACGATGCCGTACTCGGTCTCCCATTTCTGCAGCTCGACATTCTGGTTCAGCGGATGGCGCTCCATTTGGTTCACCATCGGCTTCGCTTCGTTGAACTCGCAGAACTCCACCATGCGGTCAACGTAAAAGTTCGAGATGCCGATTGCGCGCACCTTGCCTTCCTGATAGAGCTTCACCATATCGCGCCACGCGCCGAACACATCGCCGAACGGCTGGTGGAGCAGCAGCAAGTCGATGTAGTCGGTCTTCAGCTTGCGCAGCGAATCCTCGACCGACGCGCGCGTGGAGCCCTCGCCGAAATGCTCGATCCACACCTTGGTGGTAAGGAAGATATCGCCGCGGTCGATGCCCGAGGCAGCGATGGCCGAGCCCACCTGCTCTTCGTTGAAATAGCTTTGCGCCGTATCGATATGTCGATACCCTACCTCGAGCGCGTCGCGCACGCAGCGCTCGCACTCGTCTTGCGTCACCTGGTACACGCCGTAGCCCAGCTGGGGCATCTTCACGCCGTTCGAAAGCGTCACGTACATCATGTCGTTTGCCATATTGATTCCTTCCTCGCGTATCGGGAGCGGCGACTCCTTACCACAACCCCCTTGCTTTATTGATCTGATGCTGTTATAACAACCGATAGTTACTAACGGTCAAGCATTGTTATTTGGAACTTGAAGGAATCGTGAAGATGGCGAACGCGAGCGAAAACGAACACGCGCCCAAGCGAGCAAAAGCAACAGGCGACCTGTTCACGATGATGCAAGTATGTCGCGAAGCCGACATGACGTACCAAACGCTGAAGTTCTACTGTAACCAGGGGCTCGTGCCCAACGTGAAACGCGATAAAAACAATCGTCGCGTGTTCGACAAGCGCGACGTCGAATGGGTGAAAAGCCTGATTTGCCTAAAGAGATGCGGCATGAGCATCGAAGAAATGAAGGAATACCTAGCACTATGCCTGCAAGGTGAGACATCGATTCCTCAACGAAAAACGATGCTGGCCGAAAAACGCAGCAGGCTTGTCGAGCAAATTGCCGAATTAGAGGCCAGCGTGGAATACATCGATTGGAAGCAGGGCTTCTACGACGACGTACTGGCAGGCCGCACCGAGTACTTCAGTAACTTGCTGCCCGAAAAATGAGATAGCAACCTTTTAAAACCCACGGGCGCCTTTTCGTACTATGGCTACTGCGGGCTCGATGTCGGAATCGTCGTGACCATGGTTCGACCAATATTTCAACGCAGCTATAGGTCTGCTTGCCAAATAAGCGGCCATGAGCTGAGCATCTGGGACAAGCGCGGTCTATATCGGGGCCAAACAAAAGCATTGCGGCCAAGGCCGCAATCAGCGCACTGAAAGCGATACCCGGCGTCAACCTTGCAGGAGAAGTTATAAACGCCATCGTCGCGGCAGCCATCGTCGCAGCCATTGGCGAAGGCTCGGCGTTTGCCTTCGAGAAGGTGTGTCTGGGCGAAACGAGCGCGAAGGACGTTGATGCGATTCGCGACTTCAAGGAGCAGAAACTGGACAACGAGTTCGTCAGGAAAGTGACGAGATCATTGAAGATTTCGCTGGCAACGATCAGGGTAAGAATTCGCTCTAAGATTCGGCTGGCAACCTGGTTAAAACCCTAGGCCCAAACACCGGGAAAGCTTCCTCTTAAGTGCATTGGGAGTAATCCTGTTCGTGAGTACGGAATGAGTGCAAACAAATTGGATACTGCGTAGGCAACAGAACATGAAAGAGTAAAGTAGAGATACAGTAAGCTGCAGCAGTCCTCGAATTTCCAGTCGAGTGGGAGTAAGAAATCCTTGGTTATGGGGGTATAAATCGCAACATCGAGCAGAAATGCCCTCATAACCATATGAATCAATAATTTGGAATGCTCCCCGGTTATCCGAGGAGCATTCATTTTTTGAGCCAAGCTATCTTTCACATCAGGAATTACGCCACATGGGCAAGATAAAGACGCTGAACGTTAATATCAAATCTGTACTTTCATGCTTAAAATATGATAATATCCAGCATGAAAGTACACAAGCACGCGAAGAAGGCACGCGATGGTTCTGGTTGAAATGGCAGAAAGCGGCAACGGCTACGTGACCGCCTCGCAGGCGACGGAGGCCGGCATTCCTAGGCGAAAGCTCACCGAGGCCGTCAGAAAGGGGAACCTCATCCAGGTCGCCCGCGGTCTCTACGCGCTGCCCGAGACCTGGGAGGACCCGTACCTCGTCGCGCAGCACAGGTTCGCGCGCGGAGTCTTCTCCGATGACACCGCGCTGTTCCTGCACGGGATGACCGACCGTGCGCCCTTCTCCCTCACCATGACGTTCCCGAGGGGATACAACGCCACGCCCGCCAGGAAGGCGGGCGTCATCTGCCGCACCTGCGCCGACGACGTGCTGGGCCTCGGGATCATGGAGCTAACCACCCAGCATGGAAACGTTGTCAGAGTCTACGACCCGGAGAGGACGCTCTGTGACCTGGTAAGGGGCCAGAGAACGGTGGACTCGCAGGTCGTGATCCCGGCGATGCAGTCCTATGCGAAAAGTCCCAAGCGGGACGTGCAGAAGCTCGTCGGGTACGCCCGCAGCCTCGGCGTCGAGAGGAAGATCCGCAACTACCTGGAGGTACTGCTGTGAGAACCAAGAATGCGATGCAGCTCAAGGCCCGCATTAACAACATGGCCAAGGAGGCTGGCATCCCTGCCCAGGCGATGATGCAGAACTATCTGCTGGAAAGGCTGCTCGAACGTCTCGCGGAATCTCCGTGGCGCGATAACGTCGTCATCAAGGGCGGCGTGCTCATCTCCTCCCTCGTCGGCGTGGGTTCCAGGACCACCATGGACCTGGACACGACGGTCAGGGGGTTTGATCTCACCCACGAGTCGGCGGAGAGGGCGTTCCGTGAGATCGCAGCGGTGCAGGCAGACGATGACTGGGAATTCGAGTTCGACAGGACAGAAGACATCAGGGAGACCGATGACTACCCCGGCATCCGCGTGCACCTCAAAGCGAACTACGCTCCGATGTCCGCGCCCTTGACGGTTGATGTCACCACTGGGGACAGGATCACGCCCGAGGCCGTCGAGTACAGCTACCCTCTACTCTTCGGCGAAGGCGAGATTACGCTCATGGCATACCCGGTCGAGACCGTTTTGGCCGAGAAGCTCGAGACCGTTGTGACTCGCGGCGTCGCCAACACCCGCCCGCGTGACTTCTATGACATCCACGTCCTTATGGGGACGATGGGAGAGAGTGTCGACATGCTCACGCTCCGCGAGGCACTCGACTCAACATGCGAGAAGAGGGGCAGCCAGGCCGTCATCGCCCGTTGGGCCGAAGTCCTCGACGACGTCGCCAGTGACGAAGCCATGCTCGCTCAGTGGGCAAAGTACGTGCGGAAGAACCCCTATGCGAAGGGGATCTTGCTTCAGGACTGCTGCGCTACAGCAAAGGCGACTCTCGCCAGCATGATGGGCTAGGCATGATCTCTTATGTTGTCGTGACCCAGCGTGACCCCAGAGAATGTCCAGAATTGCCTGAAAAACCGTGACCCAGATTTGACCCCATGGATTTTCGGCAATTTTTGAGACTGGGTGTAAATAGGACGAACTGGGACAAACTACGACAAACTGGAACAAACTGGAGAGAG
This sequence comes from uncultured Collinsella sp., assembly GCA_900557505.1. Taxonomy (GTDB): domain Bacteria; phylum Actinomycetota; class Coriobacteriia; order Coriobacteriales; family Coriobacteriaceae; genus Collinsella. Next base: position 73 of record USTC01000073.1, on the reverse strand, counting down.
TTTTTAACTATTGAGTGGGAATAAATCGAGTTGCTTAAAAAAGCCAGTGTTTATGCGGGTTTCAGCGATTTCG
>USTC01000072.1 GCA_900557505.1 uncultured Collinsella sp. | reverse complement strand
TCGTGGTGCAGATCGACAAACTATCGATTGTCGTATCAGTACTATTTGCGCGCCTGACATTCAACGAAAAACTCTCACGACGCAGCGTCATCGGTCTCGCCCTCATCGTACTGGGCACCGCCGCGCTCGCAGTTTGGAAGTAGCGCGGCCAGCAGCCGCTACATCCTCACACCTGGCTTGGGATGCCTGTACTGACCGTGGGATGCCGTGCGCTTACCGTGCGAGATGGCAAATTTGGGACAACAGTGCAGGCAACGAAGGCAGGCTGCGCACTCTGGCTTTGTCCAGACGGGAAGGCCGTCGCGCATCTCAATCGCCGCCATGGGGCAGCGCTTAGCGCAGAGGCTACACCCGACGCAGCGGCTAGCATCGACGGCAAACTTGCTCGTCTGCTGCATACGCGGCAGCCCAAACGCATGATACGCGCACGATGCAAACAGGGGCACGCGATGGCGCATCATATTGCCCGTGCGCCGTTCCCGCACCGCCTCGATCACAGCATCAATCTGCGCCTCAGCAGCCCTATTGATACCCTCAACCTTTTGAGGGTCAGACAGGTCGAAAACAGGCGTCCAGGTATCAGGCATCTTGACGCTCATCGCCGCATCTAACTCGAGCCCACGCTCGTGCAGCAGATCGCGGGCGAACTTGGCCGATTGCCCGGTCGTCGAACCGTACGTCGAGACATAGAACGTATAGGGGCGCTCGCCGCCCTTTGCACCGGCAGCAATCGACAGGTCGGCAGTCTTCAAAAACTCGATCATTGGCGTCGGCAAGCCCCAGGCGTATACCGGGGCGACAAACCCCAGCCGACAGGGGCCTTCCATCACAGCAAGGTGAAGGATCTCGGCATCAAAGCGCTCAATCGACACAACCTTGTCGTCTGTCGCCGCTGCAATGCGACGCGCCACATGTTCGCTGTTCCCCGTCGCGCTAAAGTACAGGATCATCTCGTGCCCCTCTGGAGTTGACTCGCGATTAACCGTGCTACTTGCGCAGCGGCTTGGGCAGCGGAATGCCGGCGGCGATGACGGCGGCGATGATCATGCAGACGATACCCTTGAGTGGGAAGCACATGAGCAGCAGGCCCACGACCATGACCGGCTGACGCATGACCGCACCCATCGTCGATGCCGTGCAGACGGCGACGCAAAAGACCGGATCTGCGCCGGTGAGGATGGCAAGGCCATAGCCCAGGCTTACGCCCGAGAAGATAACCGGGAAGAAGTGGCCGCCGCGCCAACCAAGGTTGATGAGGGCGGGCGTCAGCATGGCCTTAACAAGACCGGTCGCGATAAGCACGCCAGCGGGAATGGTCAGATAGGTTTCCATGAGCACGTCGGCCTGAGTCTCGCCGGCAAACATGGTGTAGGGCAGGACCGTGCCGCAGATGGCGAGCGCCAGACCGGCTAGCATGGCCTTGACGACAGGACGCTCCCCTATGGCATGGGCAAGCGCTTCGCTCGCGCGCTCAGAGACAAAGTACAGCCAGCCGCAGATTGTTCCGATCAACGACAGAGGGACGAGCCAGGTAAGCTCTAGGTTGCCCACCTCGGCGGACTCGAACCTGGGCATGCCCATGCCGCCGCCCACAAGCTGGCCAAGCAGCAGGTAGGTACCCAGACCGCCGGCAATCGCAATACCGTAGACCACCGTCTTTTGCGCCTTGGGCAGCTTGATGGTGATCTCGCCGGACGCGGAGCCCTCGTCGCCGTCGGCACTACCGGCAAGCGGCGCCACAAAGCCAAAGACGGGCGCGGTAAAGAGCGCCGTCAGGGCAGCCTGGGTACCCAGCAGCGTGAGCTCCCTAAACTCGGCGCCAAAGCGACGCATACGGTCGCCGACCCAGCTGCACAGACCCGCGATAACGCCGGTCAGGCCGGCCTCCGGTCCAATGCTTCCGCCAAACAGCAGCGGCAGCAATGCCGCGAGCGAAAGCTTGCCCAGGTTGTCGTACGGGTAGCGCCCGTCTTGCTTAACCTTAGCCATCACCTGGTTGAGGTCATCGGTCTTGGTGCCTGTCATCTTTTCGTACAGACCGATTAACAGGCCGCCCAGCAGACAGACAAAAAACGGGTACGGCAAAAAGCCAAACGGGCCGCTGGCAAGCTCGGGCGAAGCGACGCCCAGCGCGTGCGGAATCTCGGTCCATAGATAGTCGATACCGTGCTCCATAGCAAAGAAGAACAGCCAGACCGCGGCACCTGCGAACGCACCGGTCACGGCAACGCTAACTAAAAACAGCGCGCGGTTTGTGGGTTTGGCAAGGTTGTCCATCGGGTCCTCCCGCGGTCAAAGTCGACATAGATACGTTTTATTGTAGAGCGAGCGTTGCCCGAACGAGGCAACCATCCGCGCTGCAAACGGCACCATTGGGAGCCATAGTGGGGCAGGCTCAAGACTTATCCGTTGATAATCGAGGCAATCTCGGGCAAATCGTCGGCAAAGTAGATGCCGTGCTGGCGCCTCGGGCTCGAAAGCCCTTTATCGATCATGTGCCCGAGCAGCGCCTTGAGGTCGTTGTAGTAACCGTCCAGGTTATACAGGATGCACGGAGCACTCAGGTGCCCCAACGACACCGCGGACATGACCTCGGCAATCTCCTCGAGCGTGCCCGTCCCACCGGGAAAGGCGATGAACGCATCGCCGAGCTCAATCATCTTGGCTTTGCGCTCGGCCATATCGCTCGTCACGATAAGGTCGTCGATTCCGTCGTGCTGAAACTCGGCCTCGATAAAAAAGCTCGGCTCAACACCCGTCACGTGTCCGCCGGCATCGAGCACACTATCGGCGAGCGCGCCCATCAGGCCCGATTCGGACCCGCCGTATACCAGCGCGTGTCCGTTGGCGCCAATCCAGTTGCCCAGCTCCTGTACCGCGGGCAGAAATGCCGGGTCATTGCCAGTGTTGGCACCCAGGTACACGGTGATGTTCATATTTGTCCCCCTGTTGTGGCGCACGACGTTCGTCTTAGCGCTGGCGTCGACGATACTCGCGCACGCGGCGTGACAGATCGGCGAGCTCGTCACGGTCGAGCTCTTCCAAATGCTCAAGATCGTCCATAAAACGAGCCATGGTGTCCTTTTGACGCATCTTGATAAGCGTATTGCAGTAGTTCACCGCCACGCCCGTGAGCATGGCGATGTAGAAGATGCTGATAACGCTCAAGACGACGGTAATGGCGCGGGCAACCGGTGTCTCGGCCGGAATGTCACCAAAGCCGATGGTCGAGACCGTCTCAAAGCTAAACCACAGGCCATCGCCAAACGTGAGGGTCGTGGGCTCGGACAGCCAGACGGCCGTCGAGCACAGCAGATAGAAGACGAGGAACAGCTCCGTAATGCGCACAAAGCCCGCCTGGCGCAACACGTCGGCAAGCGTCCTGAGCTTTTTCATCGCGACCCCTTCCACGGACAACCAATCACGTTCGCTCGGTATTGTCCCACAACCGTCAGTTAGGGACGTTCCTTTTGTGCCGGCAGAAAGGGACTGTCCCCAACTGCCGGGCGGAACCGTTTAGCGGTGCCGCTGCCGGCTGGGCAGGCTGAGCTGGTATCCTTATGCGGTAATGTCTCGATTCGTTAGGATTGCATGTGAGAGCTGCCACTGTCCTTCGTTCAGTTATATGTCGCACCCTGGCCGCCGCGCTTACCGCGCTCGCCGTACTGAGCGCCGTCGCGCCCGCCCCTGTCTTTGCCGCCGACTCCGATCAGCAGGTCAAAACGGTCCGCGTCGGCTGGCTCGTCAACAACGAGGGCTTCCAGGACGGCACCCCCGGCGAGCGTCTCTCGGGATGGGGTTACGAGTACCTCCAGACTCTGTCGTACTACACGCCCGGCTGGCGGTACGAATACGTCTCCGGCACCTTCACCGAGCTTATGGACATGCTCGAGGCAGGCGAAATCGACCTCATGCCCAACATCTCCTACTCCGAGGAACGCGCCCAAAAGCTGCTCTTTTCCTCGAACCCCGAGGGCACCGAGCGCTACTTCATCTACGCCAAGCCCGATCGAGACGATCTGGCCAAGGGTGACCCCCAAGCGCTCCAAGGCCTTACCATCGGCTACAACCCCGACGTTATGCAAACCTTTGTTGGCCGGCAGCGGCTCGCCAACGAAGGCATTACCTGCACCTATAAAGAAATCGACACTGGCGGCGCCCTCTTTGACGCGCTCGCAAACGACGAAGTCGATGCCGTCATCATGAACGACACCATTTCGTCGCCCGATGCGTCGCCCATGTTCTACGTTGGTTCGAGCGACTACTACTTTGCCGTCCCCAAAAGCCGCCCCGACCTAATGGACGACATCAATGCCGCCATGTCGGCAATCGCCCGCGTCAACCCACGCTATATCGACGAAGTCAAATCTAACTACTCGGTCAAAAACAGCGGTTCATCATCGCTCAACGGCCCCGAACGTTCCTGGCTCAAAGCAAATGACAGCACCATCACGCTCGGCTACATTACAGGCAAACTCCCCTACTGTAACGAAGACGAAGACGGCGAAATGGAAGGTTCGCTCGCATCGCTTGCGACGACGTTGCACGATAAATTTGGCATTACGGTCAAAACCGTCGCCTTTGATAGCTACAAGATGATGTCAAAGGCTCTGTCAAAGGGAAGCATAGACGTTGCGCTGCCGGTATACCGAGATTACTGGGTTGCCGAGCAATCAGGCGTTGTGCAGTCGGCATCGTTGGGGACCGTGTCCCTCACCACCATCCACACCGGCAGCGACCTGAACAAAGACCTTCAGAACATCGCCTGTACCAAATCATCGTTTGTCAACAAAAATGCACTTGAAAGCCTGTTTCCCACAGCGACCGTGACCGAATACCAATCCGACGATGAAGCGTTCGACGCCCTCAGGAAGGGAACGGCGCACTGCATCGTCGCTCCCAGCTCACGCATAAAAACCATCGGCGACCGTTATGATCTCGAAGGTTACGAGACGGCCGAGCTCCCTGACACCTGTGAGCTCTCGTGCTGGATTTCGCGCGGAAAGCCCGAGCTGCTGGGAATCATCAACAAGGGCATCATCAATGCCGGAGAATCGCTCTCCGCAAGCAATTACTCCTCCACGTCGTACACAGCCCAGGAATCCGACACGCTTCGATTCCTTTATCGCAACCGCGCCGCTATTGCCGCTGCCCTCATCGGTATGTTGTCGGTCGGCATCGTCCTGCTCATCTGGACGCTCGTGCGCGCTCGAACCGAGCGCAAAAAAGCCGACGCTGCCAACGCCGCTAAGACGGCATTCCTCACGCGCATGAGCCACGACATCCGTACGCCGCTCAACGGTATCCTGGGCCTTATCGAGATCGAGGAATTGAAGGAAGGCGATATCAAGGTCGCCCGCGAGAGCCGTGCCAAGGCGCGCGTTGCCGCCAATCACCTGCTCTCGCTGATCAACGACATCCTCGAGATGGGCAAAATCGAAGACCGCAAGCTAACACTGGAGCATGCGCCTTTTAACCTCAAAGAGCTCTGTGACAATACGCTGGTGCTGTGCAAGCTCCGCGCGTCCAGTAACGGCATCACCATGCAGGACAATAGTCTGCCGTACGCCACGGGGCCATACATGATCGGCAGTCCCACCCATATCCGACAGATCATGATCAACCTGTTAGACAACAGCATTAAGTACAACAAGCACGGCGGCTCCGTCACCTTTAGTTCAAAGACCAAGCCACTCGATAACGGGCGCGCGCTCTTTTGCTTTAGCGTTTCGGATACCGGCATTGGCATGACTCCCAAGTTTTTAAAGCATATCTATGAGCCGTTTGCCCAAGAAGGTGACGATGCGCGCAGCAAGTTCCAAGGAACCGGCATGGGCATGCCAATCGTCAAGTCGCTTATTGAACTGATGGGCGGCACCATCGAAGTCACCAGTGAGCTCCATGTGGGCACCTCGTTCTACGTGGAGATTCCGCTCGATATCGACGAGAATCCCCAGGCGCGGGCGAATACGGTTGAGAGTGCGCCCGACTGCTCGCTCGCCGACATGAACGTGCTGCTCGCCGAAGACAACGAATTGAATGCCGAGATTGCCCAGACGCTGCTAGAATCCGAGGGCGTCGTGGTCACCCGCGCCGCCAACGGCAACGAGGTCGTCGATCTGTACCTGTCGCATCCCGCCGGCAGCTTCGATGCGATCCTGATGGACATTATGATGCCGGGCATGGACGGCTATGAGGCAACCCGCACGATTCGTCTGAGCGAGAAGGTCGATGCAGCCGATATCCCCATCATCGCGCTCACCGCCAATGCCTTTGCCGAGGACGCCAAGGCGGCACACGATGCCGGCATGAACGCCCATCTGTCCAAACCACTCGACTTTAACAAGCTCAAAAACATACTCGCCCGCATCAAGAAAAACGGATCCGTTTCGCTATAGTTTTTGCAGCAACCACGCACGACCAGAAAGGAAGCCAACGATGTTTAGGCCCTTACGTCGAAAGAAACGCGCCATCACCGACGAGGAAGCGCGCGAACTGCTCGCCACCTGCAAGCGCGGCGTCTTTGCCGTCAACGGCGACGATGGCTACCCTTATGCCA
>USTC01000071.1 GCA_900557505.1 uncultured Collinsella sp. | reverse complement strand
AGCTTATTTACTCGCCACGGACCAGACGGTCAAAGGCAACGACGGTAATGGTGTCACCGAGCTCCTTGGAGACCTGCTCAGCGTACTTCTTGATGGTGAGGGAGCTGTCCTTGATGAACTCCTGCTCGGTGAGCACGGACTGCTTGTAGAACTTCTCCAGACGGCCAACAGCCATCTTCTCCTGGATAGCCTCGGGCTTGCCGGACTCGGCAGCCTGAGCCATGTAGATCTGCTTCTCGTGCTCGACGGTCTCAGCCGGAACCTGATCGCGGGTAGCGCAGATCGGGGCGACGGCGGCAACCTGAAGCGCAACGTCGTGAGCAAAGGTCTTGAAGGACTCAGCCTGAGCGGTCTCGGCCTTCTCGAAAGCGAACTCGACGAGAACGCCGATCTTACCACCCATGTGGATGTAAGAAGCAAGAGCGCCGTTCTCGGCCTTGCGGGCGGCGAAACGGGAGATCTTCATGTTCTCGCCCATGATGTGAATCATCTCGGTGAGCTCGGAGGAAACGGTCTCCTCGCCCATCGGCTTCTCGAGCAGAGAGTCGACGTCAGCAGGCTCGGTGGTAGCGACAACCTCAGCGACCTTGGAAGCAAAGCCGGTGAACTTAGCATTGGAACCGACGAAGTCGGTCTCGCAGGAGAGCTCGAGCAGAGCGCCGGTCTTGCCGTCCTCGGAGACGAACGCGGCGACAGCGCCCTCGTTGGTCTCACGGCCAGCCTTCTTGGCAGCCTTGGCGAGGCCGTTCTTGCGCAGAACGTCGACAGCGGCGTCCATGTCGCCGTCAGCCTCGACGAGAGCCTTCTTGCACTCCATCATCGGGGAGTCGGTCATCTCGCGGAGCTGCTTGACCATAGCGGCGGTAATCTGGGCCATTGTGGTTCCTTTCAAAGAGATGAAAAAGAATTAACTAAGACTGATTTACTCGGCCTTGGGCTCAGCGGCCATCTCGGCCTCGGAGACCTGCTCCTTGCCGGAGCCAGCGAGGCAGGCGTCAGCCATGAGCTCGCACATAAGGGTGACAGCGGAGATAGCGTCATCGTTGCAGGGGATGCCGTACTCGACCTCGTCGGGATCGGAGTTGGTGTCGATCAGAGCGACGACGGGGATGTTCAGGCGCTGGGCCTCCTTGATGGCGTTCTCCTCGCGCTTGGTGTCGATGACGAAGAGAGCCTGGGGCAGACCCTTCATGTCGCGGGCGCCACCGAGGTGGGTCTGGAGCTTGGTGAGCTCCTTGCCCAGAACAGCCTGCTCCTTCTTGGGGAGCACTGCCATACGGCCGTCCTCGACCATGGCCTCGAGCTCCTCCATGCGGTTGATGCGGGAGCGGATGGTGACGAAGTTGGTCAGCATGCCGCCGAGCCAACGCTGGTTGATGTAAGGCATGTTGGCGCGCTCAGCGGCGTTCTTGACGGCCTCCTGAGCCTGCTTCTTGGTGCCGACGAACAGCACGTTGCCGCCCTTGGCGACGTTCTTGACGAAGGTGTAGGCCTGGTCGGCGTCGAGGATGGTCTGCTTGAGGTCGAGGATATAGATGCCGTTGCGCTCACCGAAGATGAACGGCTTCATCTTGGGGTTCCAGCGACGGGTCTGGTGACCGAAGTGGCAGCCGGCCTCGAGCAGGGTGCGGATATTAATCTTGGTAGCCATGTTAAACCTCCTGTGGTTTGCCTCCGCGCGGGGTCATCCTCCAAAACCAACCCGGACATGTGCTACCAAAGCCCGGGCACCACGGTATGAAGTAGCCGCGCGTGCGTGATAAAAACCTGTTGCCGTGAAGCAACCCGATGAATGATAGCAGGATTGCCTCTTTCTGCCAACCCGCAATCAAAACCACACACCTAAGCGCAACGCGAGCCGTCCAGCTTACTCGCCCCGGGGATGGGCCTGGGTCACGGCGCGCTTAAGCCGGTCGGGCGTGAGATGCGTGTAGATCTGCGTCGTGGACAGACTCGCATGTCCCAGCAGCTCTTGAACCGAACGCAGGTCCGCACCGCCCTCGAGCAAGTCGGTCGCAAAGGTATGGCGCATCGCATGCGGGGCGATGTCGGCCGGAATGCCGGCGAGCGTCGCCAGCATATGGAACCGTCGTCTGAGCATAGCGGCACTCATGCGATTACCGCGCGCAGAAATATACAGCGGATGGGGACCGTTTACGGTATCGCGACGCTTAGCCTGCGCGAGCAACTCCGGTCTCCCCTCCTCGACATAAGTGCGCGTCGCCTCGAGCGCGCGTCGATACAGAGGAACGATGCGCTCCTTGCTCCCCTTGCCCCAAAGGCGAACCACGCGCTCCGACCAAGCGATGGATTCCACGTTAAGCGCGGCAAGCTCCGAGATGCGGGCACCCGAGGCATAGAGCAGCTCGAGCATCGCCGCATCGCGCAGTCCCACGGGCGTCGAAGTATCAGGCGTCTTGAGCAGCGCCTCGACCTGTTGGGTCGTCAGCACACCGGGCAGGTCGCGCGGCAGCTTGGGCGACGCAATCGCCGAGACCGCATCGCCCTCGACAATCCCCTCGGCAGCCATCCAACGATAGAGCGACCGAATAGCCGACAAATGTGCCGCAAGGGTGCGAGGCGCCACCTGCTCGCGCGAAAACTCGGCCAAATACGTGCGGACGGTACGCACATCGGCCATACGCGCATCGACACCCGTACGCTCGCACCAGGCAGCAAAGCGCTCCAACCGCGATCCATAGGCAGTCACCGTATTGGGAGAGAGCCCCTCGACACGTGCGATGTAGGCGATAAACGAGTCGACGGTATCGTACAGGTCAAAGGCTATGACCGGTCGCCCCCAAACAAGTCGGAACGCGTGGCCAAGTAGGCATCGAGGGCCTCGAGCGCGCGATCCGCATATGCCTGGTAGCGGTCGCGTTTACTGCGGCGCTTGCCGTCCTCGAGCGGTGGCACCAAGCCAAAGTTAACGTGCATGGGCTGATAGCCCACCGTTGCCGGATCGGTCGCATAGCCCACGAGCGCGCCCAGGGCACCCACGCGAGGAAGCTCAACAGGAGCCGCACAGATAGCCTCGGCATAGGTGTTGAGCGCAGCGAGCAGACCGGTCGCCACGGCCTCCATATAGCCTTCGGTGCCGGTGATCTGACCGGCGAGGCGCACGCTCGTACCGGGCACGGCAAAGGTGCCGTCAAGAACGTGCGGCGCATCGACAAAAGTATTGCGGTGCATGACGCCATAACGGAAGAACTCGGCATTCTCCAGACCGGGAACCATATGGAAGACACGCTTTTGTTCGCCAAAGGTCAGGTTGGTCTGGAAGCCCACCAGGTTGTAGGCGGTCTTCTCCTTGTTCTCGGCGCGCAGCTGAATCGCCGCCCAAGGGCGACGTCCGGTACGCGGGTCGGTGAGGCCGACGGGCTTCATGGCACCAAAGCGGATAGCATCCTTACCGGTACGGGCGACTTCCTCGGCGGGCTGACAGGCCTGGAACAGGTCGCCACCCTCAAAGTCCTTGAGCACCACGCGGTCGGCGGTGGTGAGTGCCTCGATAAAGGCCTCGTACTCCTCCTTATTAAGCGGAGCGTTGAGATAGTCGCCGCTCCCCTGCTCCTCGTAGCGCGACTGCGAGAACAGCACGTCCATATCGAGCGTGGAGGCATCGACGATTGGCGCGGCAGCATCAAAGAACGCCAAGGCGTCGCCACCGACGAGCTTCATGACCTCTTCGCTCAATGCCGGTGAACACAGCGGGCCCGCGGCAATGACCACGTGGCCCTCGGGAATCTGCGTAACCTCGCCGTGCACGACCTCGATATTGGGTCGGGCGGCAACCTCGGCCTCGACAAGCTCGGAAAACTTGACGCGATCGACCGCCAGGGCACCGCCGGCGGGAACGGCCGCGCGATGGGCGCAATCGAGCAGCACCGAACCCATGCGCTCGAGCTCGGCCTTTAGTAGGCCAGCAGCGGAATCCGGACGGGTTGACTTAAACGAATTTGAGCAGACGAGCTCGGCCAGGTGGTCGGTATGGTGGGCCGGAGAGCTCACCTGGGGGCGCATCTCGCACAGCTTTACGGCAAACCCGCGATCTGCCAGCTGGATCGCACATTCCGAACCCGCCAGACCGCCACCGATAACCGTCACCTGATCGAACTGCATCTGCAAACACCTTTCTAATTGACACGCTTTCCATTGTGACCGAAGGGCGTCTGGGCGTGAAGCGCAAACTTTGAGGGCGCATACCTTCCATCCATCATGCGCTCAATAAGACCCTCGAGCTCGAGCGAGCCCAAGAGCTTGAGCACGCCGACAGCATCAAGCGAGACGAGCGCGGCAATGTCGTCGACCTTGAGCGGCGAGGCGATAAGCGCGTGCATCACGGTCTGCTGTGTTGGGTCCAGATCGGCAATGCCAGGTGCATCAGGACGCGAGTAGCGCAGCGTGCCGTAGATGCGCGAGATGGCCATCTCGATTGATTCCTCATCGATGATGCAGCAGGCTCCGTTAGCGATGAGATAGTTAGTCCCGCGCGACTCGGGCGAAAGGATAGACCCCGGCACTGCAAGAAGCTCTCGCCCCAAGTCCATAGCGGCCTCCGCCGTGGAGAACGTACCCGAGGGCATGCCCGCCTCGGAAACAAAGAGCGCCCGCGACAAGGCGGCGATTACGCGATTGCGCCGCGGAAAGGCGAACTTACGCGGTCCCATACCCCACGGCGAAATCGAAACGACCGCGCCGCCCGTATCGAGCGTGCGCGTGATGAGGCCGGCGCTCGAGCGCGGATAGACAACATCGGCGCCGGTCCCCAGCACCACGACGTGCTTACCCCCGGCGTTGACCGCAGCCCAACCCGACGCCTGGTCGCAGCCGACCGCACCGCCCGAGACCACCGTCACTCCCGCCTCAACCGCCACCTTGGCCGCAAGTTCTGCCACGGCGAGACCGTACGGCGATGCCTTGCGTGCACCGATGATGGATAGCGCGGGCGTCGACAGTGCGGTGGGGTCGCCACGCACATAGAGCGTCTGGGGTACATCAGAGAGCTCCAAAACCGTATCTGGATACAACGCATCACCGGGATGCAACTCAAAAGACTCACCGGGCATTACTGGTCCCTCCTTCCCTGGTACATCGCTGCCTCGAGCACGTGGTCCTGCGTCACCTGCTCACTCTCGGCGACATCTGCAATCGTGCGCGCGATGCGTACCAGTCGCACGATGCCGCGCCCCGTGAGATGTGTGCGCTTCGACAGGCCGAGTACGCATTTCTCGGCAGCCACATCAAGCCCAAAGGTCGAAACGACGCCGTCAATGGACCGCGACTCATCTTCCTCGGCATCGGTGTCCGCATCGTCCATACGGGATTCACGCCAGGCGCGAAAGGCGCGCCCACGCACGACGTAATCGCGTAGCTCTGCCGATGACATACCCTCCGCGCCCTCGATAATCACTTGGGGGTCGGGACGGGTCACATCGATCATCATGTCGATACGATCGGCCAAAGGACCGCGCAGCTTGCCCCTATAGCGCTCGACCATCGACGCGGAACAGCGACACGGCACTTCGCGATCGCCCAAAAACCCGCAGGGGCAGGGATTGCTCGCAGCCAGCAGCTGAAAGCGAGACGGGAACGTAAAGGCCCCGTCAACGCGCACGATTCTAACGTAGCCGCGTTCGATGGGCTGACGCAACGTCTGCAGCACGCCGGTGGGAAACTCGGCGAGCTCGTCCAAAAAGAGCACGCCGCCATGAGCCAGGCTAATTTCGCCCGGATCCCCCGGCCGTCCGCCGCCAATGAGCCCCGCGGTCGAAATGCTGTGATGCGGGCTGCGGAAGGGTCGATGCCCCGCGAGCAGTCCATCGATGCTCTCGCCCAAGACCGAATGGATGCACAGCGCCTCTTGCTGATCCTCGAGAGAAAGCTCGGGCAAAATACCCGTCATGCGCCGCGCAAGCATGGTCTTGCCCGAACCGGGCGAGCCGATCATGAGCAGGCCGAGCTCGCCGGCGGCCGCAAGCGCCATGCCACGTTTGGCGACCTCCTGCCCCAGCACGTCGGCATAATCGAGCTCGGGCTCAAAGGTCGCCTCGAGCACTTCAGAATCCAGGTAATGCCGTGCGGCATCCCCCATGCCGTGGGCAAGCTGAGATAGGTGGTCGATAAACCCGCAGTCAACGCCCGCAAGCGGCACATGCTGATCGGACCTACCGGCGATAAACGAAAGCCCCATATCGCGCGCCAACAGCTGAAACGCCACCTCGCCCTTGACGGGTAGCACCGTGCCGTCCAGACCAAGCTCACCTGCGATAAGGCAGCGATCGAGGTTGTCACGGGGAATCTGCCCATCGGCCGCCAGAACCGCGATGGCAATCGGCAGGTCAAAACCGCTACCAGTTTTACGGATATCGCCAGGTGCCAGGTTGACGGTAATGCCAGACCGAGGGATCTCGAAGCCGGCCGAGCGCATGGCACACCGGATACGCCCGCGTGACTCCATCACCTCCATACTCGGAATGCCGAGCATCTGGATGCCCGGAACGCCACCGGCAAGCGAGACCTCGACGGTGACGGGAATTGCCTCGACGCCGCGGATGCAGGCCGCGTGTACGGCAAACGTCTCGAACGCC
>USTC01000070.1 GCA_900557505.1 uncultured Collinsella sp. | reverse complement strand
GTTCGTCGAGCCCTTCGCTGCCCACAACGAGGGCATCCATGAGGGCGACGCGGCCATCTTCTTCAACTTCCGTCCCGACCGCGCTCGTCAGATGACCCGCGTGTTCACGGACAAGGAGTTCGAAGGCTTTGAGCGCGAGCAGATCAAGCTTTCGCACTTTGTGACGATGACCGAGTACGATCCGACGTTTGACGTCGAGGTCGCCTTCCCCAAGACGTTCCCCGAGAACGTTCTGGCCGACGTTATCGCCGCCAATGGCCTGAAGCAGCTGCACACCGCCGAGACCGAGAAGTACGCCCACGTGACGTTCTTCCTCAACGGCGGCATCGAGGAGCCCAAGGAGGGCGAGGAGCGCGTGCTCGTCGCTTCCCCCAAGGTCGCTACCTACGATCTGCAGCCTGAGATGAGCGCTCCCGAGGTTACCGAGAAGCTCGTCGCCGCTATTAACGAGGATCGCGCTGATTTCTACATCGTGAACTTCGCGAACTGCGACATGGTTGGTCACACCGGTGTCTTCGACGCCGCCGTTAAGGCCGTCGAGGCTGTTGACGATGCCCTGTCCAAGGTTGTTCCGGCGATTCTCGCCAAGGGCGGCTTTGCGCTGATTACCGCCGACCACGGCAATGCCGATCACATGTTTGACGTTGCTTCCGACGGTTCTAAGCATCCGTTCACGGCTCACACCACCAACCGTGTGCCGTTCATCATCGTTGATGAGAAAGCCAAGCTCACCGGTATCGAGGACGGCCGTCTTTCCGATATCGCTCCGACCATGCTCACCATGGCTGGTATTGAGCCTTCCGCCGAGATGACGGGTCGCGTGCTCGCCACCGAGGCCTAATAGAAAACAAATACCGTTTTCTAGTAAGGGGGTTGTCCACAACCGGACAATCCCCTTTTTGGTATTTCTGCCATTTCCACCTCGTCCTTGAGTGGCAGGTAGGGGAGAGCGGGGGATTGTGGTACAGTACTGGAGTTTAAACTGTTCTCATTAAGGAGCTTATCTATGGGTCCGTTCCAGATTCTTCTGTTTGTCGTTTGGGCTGTCTCTGCCGTGGCGCTGACGATTCTCGTCCTGATGCATTCCGGTAAGGGCACCGGCGTTTCGGATATGATCGCTAGCTCGCTGTATAACTCCAGCTCTGCCACGGGCGTCATGGAGCAGAACCTCGATCGCCTGACGGTAATTATGGCCGTTGTTTTTGCCGTGTGCGTCGTCCTGTGCATGTTCTTCTTCCCGCAGGGCATCGTCGGCTACTAAGCATCGGCGTATATACGTTTGCAATGGGTCTCGCATGTGCGGGACCCTTTTTGTTTACATATTTGTAACAGAGTCAAAATATCCCCACATACTTCGCCCAACTAAAGAAATTCTCGACCGTTAACCGGAATTAGCCCCAAATCGTGCATAAAATGCGCTACTGTATTGCGAAACGTTGGTTCGTTGTGCATAACCAGCCATAGCAGCGGGCGGCGTTTTGATGGTTCGGATCGGATTGTTTCGACATGTGTCCGACTGAACATTTCTTTGTCCTATCTCATAAGGAGGATGGCATGGCTGATTCTATGTTCCACCAGCCCGTTATGGGTCGTCGCGCCTTTGTTGGCGGCACCCTTGCTGCGAGCTCCATGGCTTTTCTTGCCGCATGCGGCAAGAAGGGTGGCGACGCTTCCGGTTCTGAGTCCGGTTCGACGCTGAACTTCTACATCAACAACCCGGTCTGCATCGACCCCTACAATGTCCAGGAGGACCAGGGCACTCAGGTCGAGTACCAGCTCTTTGACGCTCTGACCTCTTATGACGCCGAGAAGGGCGAGATCGTTCCGCTGGCTTGCGAGTCCTTCGAGGCCAACGACGACGCCACCGAGTTCACCTTCAAGATCAAGAAGGCCAAGTTCCACAACGGTGACGACGTTACCTCCAAGTCCTTCAAGCTCGGTTGGGAGCGTCTGGTCAACACCAAGTCGGCCATCGCTACCGAGTACGGCCCTTCCGAGGTCTCCTATCACCTTTCCATGGTCGAGGGCTATGACGACCTGCTTGCCGGTAACGCCACCGAGCTCAGCGGTGTTACCTGCCCCGACGATGAGACCCTCGTCGTCAAGCTGTCTTCCGCTTACGCCGACTTCCCCTTCGTCGCCTCTCACCCGGCTCTGGCCCCGGTTCCCGAGTGCGCCGAGTCCGATGCCAAGAGCTTCTATCTTGCACCGGTCGGTAACGGCCCGTTCATGATGGACGGCAAGTGGGAGGACGGTCAGGAGATCAACCTCAAGAAGTTCGACGATTACTATGGCGACAAGGCCAAGATCGATGGCATCCACTTCCAGGTCATCAAGGACGTGGAGACCGCCTACAAGGAGTTCCAGGCCGGTAACCTTGACATCTGCGACGTTCCCGTTGCTCAGATCGACGCTGCCAAGAAGGATCGCGGCGTGTCCAAGGACGGCTACACCATGGGCGACGGCGAGCGCATGCTGCTCGGCGCCGAGCCTTCCACCTACTACCTGACCTGCAACACCACGGCCGAGCCGTTCAACAACGCCGACCTGCGCAGGGGTATCTCCCTGGCCATTAACCGTGAGGCCATCTGCAAGACCATCTTCAAGGGTACCCGTACCCCCGCCGACGGCATTGTTCCTCCGGGCATCGATGGCTACAAGGAGGGCGCATGGGAGTTCTGCGCCTACGACGTCGATAAGGCCAACGAGTACCTCGACAAGGTTGCTCCCGCTGGCGCTAACGGCGATCGTGGCATTAACGTGACCCTTTCCTACAACCAGGACGGTGGCCACAAGGAGATTATGGAGTCCATCATCGGCGACCTCGCCAAGGTCGGCGTTACCGCCGTCTCCGATACTCCTGAGTGGTCTGCGCTGCTCGAGCAGTACCAGAACTTCAACTATCAGTTCGGTCGTCTGGGCTGGATTGCCGACTACCCGATTATGGACAACTTCCTGTATCCGCTGTTCCACTCCGACTCCCTCGGTGGCGACAACCGCTCTGGTTACAACAACCCCGAGTTCGACGCCAAGGTCAACGAGGCTCGCACCACGGTTGACGACGAAGAGCGCGTCGCTAAGATGCAGGAGGCCGACGCAATGGTCGCTGCCGACTGCCCGGTCATCCCGGTGATGTTCTACACGCACACCATCGCTGGCTCCGATCGCATCAAGCACCTCTATGTCGATCCGCAGAAGCACGCCGAGCTGGGTACCGCCGAGCTCGCCTAAGAGTTTGCAGCTTCCGTGAGGGTCAAGTATTTACGTAGACCTCATGGGAAACATACAGTTCTCCCTAACCTGGGGTAAACTGGCTGATGGTAATTTTGGGATGCCGGTCTGGCGATCGGCATCCCATTTAGGTTAATCCCTAGATAGGGGAGTGGTATGGGTAAGTACATCGTTAAACGTGTGCTTCAGTTCATCCCGGTATTTTTGGGCGTTACGCTGATTCTGTTCGCCCTCCAGAACATCGTGCCGGGAGATCCGATCAAGCTGATCGGTGGAGACAAGGCTCTGTCCCCCGAGGTGGAGCTTCAACTTCGCGTGCGCTATCACCTGGTCCAGGCGGACGAGGACGGCAACGCGATCCTTGACGAGAACGGCGATCCCGTTCCAACGTCGCTTGTGGACCAATACTTGAATTACATGAATGGTCTGCTTCATGGCGATCTGGGCAATTCGTATCAGCGCAAGCTGCCGGTTGCGGAAATCTTTGCTCAGAAGTATCCGTATACGGTTAAACTCGCCGCGTGCGCCATCGTGCTCGAGGCAATCATGGGTATCGGTGCGGGTATCATTTCGGCAGTAAAGCGTTACTCCTTCTGGGATATTTTGGTAACGCTGACCACGTCGATCCTCGTTGCCGTTCCTGCCTTCTGGCTCGGTATGCTGCTGCAGCTGTTCTTTGGCGTCATCCTTAAGGATGCCACCGGCGGCGCTTTCTCCATGCCGATTTCGGGTGCAGGCGGTGCCAGCTCTCAGTATCAGGATTGGATGCACTATGTGCTTCCGACCATTACGCTGGCTTCGGTTTCGACCGCCTATGCTGCCCGCATCATGCGCTCGCAGCTGCTCGACGTCATGAACCAGGATTACATCCGCACGGCAAAGGCTAAGGGTCTCTCCAATCGCGCGATCATCGTCAAGCATGCGCTTAAGAATGCACTCATCCCCGTCGTTACCTATATTGGTGTCGACTTTGGCGGCATGCTTTCGGGCGCCATCCTGACCGAGACGGTCTTTAACTGGCCCGGTATCGGCTCTGAGGTCTACCGCGCCATCAGCATGCGTGACTGGCCCATCGTTATGGGCGGCGTTACGCTCATCGTTGTCGTCGTTATGGTGATCAACCTGCTCGTCGACATTAGCTATGCATTCCTCGACCCGCGCATCCGCCTTGGCGGTCCGTCGGATAAGGCCTAAGGGAGGTACGTCTCATGCAGGAAACTGATTCTCAGTCTCAGGGGCAGGCTACCGCCACTAAGGCCGCATCTGCTCCCGCTAAGTCCCGCACGCTGTGGGGCGACGCTTTTAAGCGTCTTCGTAAGAACAAGCTCGCCGTTATCGGTGTTTGCTGGATCATCATCGTCGTTGTGGTTGCCCTGACCGCCGACCTGTGGGCTAAGCCCTGGCTCGGGTCGCCGACGGCTTCCGACTCGACTACCATGGCCGAGACTTCGTTGCTGGCTCCGTGTGCCGAGCATCCGTTTGGTACCGACGCCCTTGGTCGCGACATTCTCGTCCGCGTTATCTACGGTGCACGCGTTTCGCTGTCCGTCGGCATTATGGCCACCGCCATCTCCACGGTGATCGGTCTGGTCATGGGTGCTCTGGCCGGTTTCTACGGCGGAATCTGGGATACGATCATCATGCGCTTTGCGGATATCTTCCTAGCGTTCCCGTACGTGCTGTTCGTCGTCGCCATGATCGCCGTTATCGGCCGTGGTCTTCAGAATGTCTTTATCGCCATCGGTATTCTCGGCTGGCCTTCGATTGCGCGCGTCTTCCGCTCTGCAATCTTGACGGTCAAGGAAAACGACTATGTTGACGCTGCGCGCGCGATGGGTGCATCCGATGCTCGTATCGTCGTGCGTCACATCTTCCCGAACTCCGTTGCCTCCATCGTGGTCTACGCGACTATGAACATTGGTGGCGCCATTCTGACCGAGTCCGCTCTGTCCTTCCTCGGCATGGGCGTTATTCCGCCTACGCCTTCGTGGGGCTCCATGATTCAGGACGGTCAGCAGTATCTTCTGACTGCTCCCTGGATGATGATCATGCCCGGTCTGGCAATTCTCTCGACGGTGCTCGCCTTCACCCTGCTGGGTGACGGTCTGCGCGACGCCCTCGACGTCAAGATGAAGGACGCATAAGGATGAAGAAGAACAAGAACTATGTGGACCTGAAGGACCAGCCGGTTCCCGAGGGCCAGCATCTGCTCGAGGTCGATGACCTTAAGATGTATTTCCACACCGAGGATGGCGTTGTTCGCGCTGTCGACGGTGTCTCCTACACGCTCGATCGCGGCGAGACCCTGGGCGTCGTCGGTGAGTCCGGCTCCGGTAAGTCCGTGACCGCCATGACCATCATGGGTCTTATCTCGATGCCTCCGGGAAAGATCGAGGGCGGTGACGTTCGCTATCGCGGCCGCTCCATCCTCGAGATGACCGAGGAAGAGATGCAGCACATTCGCGGCAACGATATCGCGATGATCTTCCAGGATCCTATGACCTCCTTGAACCCGGTTTATAAGATCGGCAAGCAGGTGGGCGAGGGTCTTCGTCTGCACCGCGGCTACTCTAAGCAGGAGGCGCTCAAGCGTGCCACCGAGCTTTTGGACCTCGTTGGTATTCCCGAGCCCGAGAAGCGCGTCAATGAGTATCCGCACCAGTTCTCTGGCGGTATGCGTCAGCGCGTCATGATTGCCATGGCTCTTGCCTGCGATCCCGATATTCTGATTGCCGACGAGCCCACGACGGCTCTGGACGTTACCATCCAGGCTCAGATTATTGAGCTTATGCAGGAAATGCAGGAGAAGAACGGCAACGCCATCATCATGATTACCCATGACCTGGGCGTCGTCGCCGACATGGCCGACAAGATCATGGTTATGTACGCCGGCCGTCCCGTCGAGTTCGGTACTGCTGAGGAAATCTTCTACGAGAGCCGCCACCCCTACACCTGGGGCCTTATCCGCTCCATCCCGGAGCAGGCCATCGAAGAGAAGAAGCCGCTTACGCCGATTCACGGCAACCCGCCTTCGCTCATGAACCTGCCCGAGGGCTGCGTGTTCTCGCCTCGTTGTCCCTATGCGACCGATAAGTGCCGCAAGCAGCGCCCCGAGCGCGTTGTCACCGAGTCTGGTCATTACTCTGCGTGCCACTACTCCGGTGACCCCGAGTTCCTCAAGAACGCTCCTGAGACGTCCCGTACGCGCAAGGATTCCAAGAAGGGAGGCGAGGCGTAATGGCAGATACCAACGAGCGTACTCCGTTGCTGAAGGTCGAGCACCTCTCTAAGGAGTTTCCCGCTGAGTCCGGCATGTTCGCCAAGCGCTTCTCCAAGCGTGTCGTCTCTGCTGTAAATGACATCTCTTTTGAGATTTATCCGGGCG
>USTC01000069.1 GCA_900557505.1 uncultured Collinsella sp. | reverse complement strand
CAGGTTGCCACGGCAATCGACTGGGCTGCCGAGGCGCTTGAGCGCGGCGGTCGCGTCTTTTACATGGGCGCGGGCACTAGTGGTCGTTTGGGCGTGCTTGACGCTTCGGAGTGCCCGCCTACGTTTGGCGTATCGCCCGATCTGGTTGTCGGGCTCATTGCCGGGGGCGAGACGGCGTTTATCAAGGCTGTCGAAGGTGCCGAAGACAGCGAGGAGCTTGGCGCGAGCGACCTGCGGGAGCGTGGACTCTCGGACAAGGATCTTGTCGTTGGCCTGGCGGCAAGCGGTCGTACTCCCTATGTGGTGGGCGGCCTTGTGTACGCCAAGGCAACTGGGTGCAAGACCATTGCAATTGCCTGTAACCAAGGGTCGAAGATCGGGGAGAGCGCAGATCTTGCCATTGAGCCCGTGCCCGGTCCCGAGGTGCTGACCGGCTCAACGAGACTCAAGGCGGGAACGGTCCAAAAGCTCATTCTTAACATGATTTCGACCGGTGCCATGGTCAAGATCGGCAAGGTGTACCAAAACCTGATGGTCGATGTACAGCAGACGAACGAGAAGTTGGTGGTGCGCGG
This sequence comes from uncultured Collinsella sp., assembly GCA_900557505.1. Classification (GTDB taxonomy): domain Bacteria; phylum Actinomycetota; class Coriobacteriia; order Coriobacteriales; family Coriobacteriaceae; genus Collinsella. The sequence continues at coordinate 6,042 of USTC01000069.1, read as the reverse complement.
CCAGAACATCGTGATGGAGGCGACCGGCTGCACGCGCGAGCGCGCTGTTCAGGCGCTTGCAGATGCCGGCGGCCACGTAAAGACCGCTATTGTCTCGGTGCTGCTGGACTGCGATGTCGAGCAGGCTGCGGTAGCTCTTGAACGGGCGCACGGCCATGTCCGTACTGCGGTGAGTGGCCATGAGAAGAGCAATGCCGATGTCCAATAGGTGCACGGCGTGAGCTGATATGACATCCAGACGAGATACCCAATACAAGGAGGAGTTATGACGAACAAAGAGCTGGCTCAAAAGCTGCTGGACCTTTTGGGCGGTAAAGACAACGTGCTCGCAAACGCGGCGTGCATGACGCGCCTGCGCGTGACCGTCAAAAACACGGGCAACGTCGACACGGAGGGTATTAAGGCGCTCGACGGCGTGATGGGCCTGGTTGAGGACGATACGATGCAGATCGTGCTGGGTCCGGGCAAGGTGAATAAGGTGCTCGAGGAGTTCTCCAAGCTCACCGGCCTTGCGAAAGGCGTTGCTGACGAGAGCGTGGTTGACGCTGCGGCCACAAACAAGGCCGCGCAGAAGGCCAAGTACGAGTCTAAGCCGGTTCAGGCCTTCCTCAAGAAGATTTCCAATGTCTTCGTCGCCCTGCTTCCCGGCATCATTGCGGCTGGCCTCATCAACGGTATCTGCACCGTCATTAACGTCTCGACGGCAGGCGCGCTTGCAGGCGAGTGGTGGTACCAGGGCATTCGTTCCATGGGCTGGGCCCTGTTTGCCTATCTGCCCATCTTGGTGGGCTATAACGCGGCACGTGAGTTTGGTGGCTCCGCTGCGCTGGGCGGCATCGCCGGCATGATGTGTATCGCCAACAGTGCCATGCCCCTGCTTGCGCCTGGCGCGGCTGATCCTGCCACTGCCATTCTGCTGCCGCTCACCAGTGCGCAGTACAACCCCGCAGCGGGTGGCATGATCGCGGCTCTCATCGCTGGCGCATTTTTTGCCTGGATGGAGCGTCAGATTCGCAAGGTTATGCCCAACGCGCTCGATACGTTCCTGTCCCCGCTGCTGGTGCTCATCATCGGCGCCTTTGCTCTGATGCTCGTCATCCAGCCGGTTGGCGCATGGCTGACGACTGCTATCTTTAGCGTCCTCACCTTTATCTTCGAGAAGCTGGGCGTCCTGGGCGGCTATATCCTGTCGGCAGGCTTCTTGCCGCTGGTGTCCGTCGGCCTGCATCAGGCGCTCACACCGATCCACGCAATGCTCAACGATCCCGACGGCGCTACCAAGGGCATCAACTACCTGCTGCCCATCCTTATGATGGCTGGCGGCGGCCAGGTCGGTGCCGGTCTGGCGCTGTACATTAAGACCAAGAACGCCAAGCTCAAGAAGTACGTCGCAGAGTCCATTCCCGTTGGAATCCTGGGTGTGGGCGAGCCTCTGATGTATGCCGTTACGCTGCCGCTCGTTCGTCCGTTTGTGACGGCCTGCCTGGGTGCCGGATTTGGCGGCGCGCTCGCGGCGCTGCTTCACATCGGCACGGTTTCCCAGGGTGTTTCCGGTCTGTTTGGCCTGCTGATCGTCGTTCCTGGCCAGCAGCTCGGCTACGTTGCCGCTATGCTGCTTGCCTATGCCGCCGGCTTTGTCCTGACGTGGTTCTTTGGCGTCGACGAGCAGAAGATCAACGAGTTTTTTGGCGAGTAGCCTGATGCTGCGCGCCATGTCATTCGAACGTCTTGACGTGCCGCAGATCTCTTGATGCTATGGTTGTGCCGGCGGGGCTAACTGCTCCGCCGGCCTTTTTTAAAGGAGCGTTGAAGCGTGAAAACGGGTATTTCGATTTATCTTTCCAGCCCTCTGCAGGATATTGAGCGGACGATTGAACGTGGTGCCGCGGCGGGTGCGCGCTATGCGTTTACCTCGCTGCATATTCCCGAGGATGGGGGAGCGGCATATGCCGATAAGGTCCGTCATGTGCTGTCGCTGCTTTCCGCCCGCGGCATTGCGCTCATTGCCGATGTGGGGCCGCGCACGTGCGATTTGCTCGGGCTTGAGCGTATCGAGGATCTGCGCGATCTGGGGCTGGAATACCTTCGTTTGGACTATGGCTTTAGCGCCCAGCGGGTCGCGGAGTTGTCCGGTGTATTTCACATTGTGGTCAATGCATCGACGGTGAGTTCTGATGAAATCGCATCGTGGCGAGAAGCCGGTGCCGATGTGACTCGTTTTGCCGCCTGCCACAATTTTTATCCCAAGCCTTATACCGGTTTAGCTCTGGAGGACATTGCTCGGACGAATCTTCGTCTTGCGGCGCTTGGCTTCGAAATCATGGCTTTTGTGCCGGGTGATGCCAACGTTCGCGGGCCGGTATTCGAAGGACTGCCGACGGTTGAGGAGCAGCGCGGTCGCGCGTCAAAGGTTGCCCTCAACATGCTTGAGCTTGCGCATGGCGCCGATTGCGACATTGTGTTGGTCGGCGACCCCGATCTTTCCGATGCGGGCTGGGCGCAGTTTGCTCAAGTTTCCGCCGGATACGTGGATTTGCAATGCCAGCTTGACCCCGGCTATGCCTATGTGCGCGGGCAGATTCATCACGACCGGCCCGATTCGAGTACCCTCATCTTTAGGTCTCAGGAGTCGCGCACGACGCTTAAGCCGGATTCCGTGCCGACGGATACCGGTGCCGGCCTGCCGCGAAAGACGGGGTCGATCGCTGTGAGCAATAGCGGCTATGGGCGCTACGAAGGCGAGCTTGAGATTGCGCGGGTCGATCTTCCCGGTGACGAGCGCATGAACGTTGCGGGCCATATCACGCTCGAGGCAATGGAGCTGTTGCCGTTCATCAAACGCGGATTCGGGGTACGGTTCGTTTAGCGTGTGACCCGTGGGCTACAATTGCCTCATCATGCGAAGGCGCCTCGTATGGTGTGTACCTGCGTTGGCCGATCTACATTCGGAGGATTCCCATGACCGTATTGTTTGTTGAATATCCCAAGTGCTCGACCTGTAAAAAGGCCAAGGCATGGCTGGACGAACATGGGGTTGAGTATATCGACCGCGATATCGTTACGGACAATCCCACGGCCGATGAACTTGCGACCTGGATTGCTCGTTCGGGGCTGCCGGTGCGGCGCTTCTTTAATTCGTCGGGCATGAAATATCGAGAGCTGGGCCTGAAGGCGCGCCTGGATGCGGGGATGACGGACCAGGAATGCTGCGAGCTGCTGGCGACCGACGGCATGCTGGTTAAGTGTCCGCTACTGGTGGGCGACGACTTTGCGATCCCCGGCTTTAGGGAAGCGGCTTGGACCGAGGCGTTGCTGTAGCGGCTGCGGAAAGTGCGTCCCATTTTGAGTGCTGATTCTGGGATGTGCTTTCCGGTTGAGCGCTCTATCGGAAATGACATCCCGTTTCGAGCGCTGATTCTGGGACACGGCTTCCGGTTGAGGGCTCTACGGGAAAGTGGGGACCAGTTTGAGCTTGAAATCTGGGACGCACTTTCCGCCGGCGGGCCTGCCCCAGTCAGTCCTTCAGCTGCGCCCATTCGTGTGGGTCGTAGATTTTTATGTGCTTGTCGGGCGTGTCGCTCCAATACTCTTCGTCCATAAAGGGCAGGTATGCCTGAATGCCGGGGCAGATAAACGGAATCCGTTGCCGCTGCAGGCGCTCGCGCTGCCGCCGCTCTAGGTTCGTCTCGGATATGACGGTCGGCATGCCGGACAGCTCGACGAGGCTTGCCTGGATGCGCTTGAGGTCGGGGAGCGCCGCATGCCATGACGTCCGCATGATCAAAAATGAGGTGCGGCGGTAGTTTGCCTGCATCACCGTGATGGCGGGGCGCAGTGTGGGATGGATTTTGTCCCGTTCGGGCCAAAGGTCAGCAGTAATCTCGAGGCCTAGGGTCTCCCATAGGTAATCAAGCTCTTCGTCCATGGCGCCTCGATATCTACGCGATCATTGATACTTCGATTGTGTTGCCTGGTGCTATCGTTTTCGCGGTAGAATCTGCCAACGGTTGACGGCTACCGCTCGCGGCGTTTTGCCCTTCGTGTACAGCGGTCGGCTTCACAGGTCCTTCACGGGTTGGACGAAATTAGGCCAATTTGACCGAATTTCAAAAAAGTCAAAATTGGGGCTTGCGTCATGGCGGGACTTCCCGTATATTTCTTTCTTGCGCAAAGGCACAGCCGAGCGCAGCAATGCAGTCATTGGGATGTCGTCTAATGGCAGGACAGCGGATTCTGGTTCCGTCAATGGGGGTTCGACTCCCTCCATCCCAGCCATTGCATTTGCTACATATGGCCCGTTCGTCTAGCGGTTTAGGACGCCGCCCTCTCAAGGCGGAGATCACCAGTTCGAATCTGGTACGGGCTACCATGAATTTGAGACCCGGACTTCTCGCGGAAGTCCGGGTTTTTTATTTCCGAGCAAACCATCTGCAATTCCCATTTGGCCCATAGCTTTACGTTCTGCTTGTGGCCCTTGCGGGTACAATATGCAAGATATTTGGACGGTCAGAAGGAGCCTCATGACGGAGTCCTCTCAGCATACATCTAAGCCCCAGGTCGAGGTTGAGGCCTCGGGCGGCGATGACAACAAGGGTGCACGTCGCGGTCCGATTTTTATCGGCGTCGCGCTGGTCGGCTATATCGTCTATCTGATTGCGACCGGTCAGATGGGACAGTTCTGGGCTGCCATGTCGAGTGTCCAAGCGCCGTGGCTCGTTGCTGCATGCTTTTGCATGTTCCTGTACCTGTTCTTTGGCATCGTCGCCTATGCGATCGCCGTCTGGCTCGATCCCAATTCGCCCGTCGGCATTCGCGACCTGATCTCGGTCGAGGCGAGCGGTATCTTCTTTGGCAACCTGACGCCCATGATGATGGGCTCCACGCCTGCCCAGATCTACCGCCTGACCAAGGCAGGCCAAAACGTCGGCGAGGCCGGTGCCACGCAGTTCACGCGCTTTATCGTGTATCAGTTTGGCCTCGTTGCCTGGGGTGCCATTCTGCTACTTGCCCGCATGCCGTTTTTCGCCGAGCGCTATGGCGACATGACGCTGCTGTGCGTCTTTAGCTTTGGCGGTCACTGCTGCATTCTGCTCGGCATCTTTGCCGTCGCGCTCATGCCCAAGACCGTTACTCGCGTCGCGCACTGCATCATCAATTGGCTCGAGCGAATGGGCGTCTCGGCCACCAAGATCGAGGGCTGGCGTACGTTTGTCGACGGCGAAATCTACTCGTTCTCCGAGAAGTTCAAGCTTTCGGCCGGCCACTTTTCGTCCATGCTGCTCACGGTGGTCATCACCATGTTGCAGCTCGCGTTTTTCTACCTCGTGCCGTATTTCCTGATGCTTGCCTTTGGCCACCACGAAGTCGACTTTTTCTCGGTCATGGCCGCGAGCGCCTTTGTTCAGCTCCTGAGCTCTGCTGTTCCCCTGCCCGGTGGCACCGGCGGTGCCGAGGGTGGCTTCGCGCTGTTCCTGGGTCATTTCTTTGGATCGGCATCGACCGCTGGTTATCTGCTGTGGCGCCTCATTACGTTTATCGCGCCGACTATTTTGGCCGCGCCCCTGCTGGGCCTTAAGAGCGCTCACAACGAGAGTATCCATGCACGCTGGGATCGCGTGATGCGCAAGCTCGGACGAACGCCTCAGACGTCCTCTAAGCCTGCAAAGCCCCATCCTGTGCATGCGGTTACCGTGGATCCCAATCAGCATGCTCAGAAGGCTTCTGGAGCCGCCAAACCGGCGCATAAGGCCTATGTGCGCCAGACGGGCGACGGCATCCGTGTGTCCCCGGCTGCTTTGAACAAAAAGAAACTCCCTAAGGCGTAATAGTTGGTCGTGCGTTCTTCATGTTGCCGGGCATTTTTGTGCCGGATGGGGGATAATCCTCTTACGTAGATTAACTCTCATCTGTTGATGAATGCTCGCATTCCGAAGGGACATGTCCATGGCCACCAGCAAACCGCGCCTCGACCGCCGCATCGTTCGCAGCCGCAATGCCATTCTTTCTGCGTTTGAGCGCCTGTTGATGGATAAGCCGCTTGCC
>USTC01000068.1 GCA_900557505.1 uncultured Collinsella sp. | reverse complement strand
TAGCAGGCGGACCACTCGCTGCACAGCGAGATAAAGATGGCGCTGTCGTGGCCGTCGGCGAGCACGCGATCAAAGAGCGCCTTGAACTCACCGGCGCTCGGCTGCGAGGTGTGCGGTAGCTGCTCGGAGCCTGCCATGCGGGCGACGTACTCCTCGGCGGTGATCTGCACCTGGTCGAGCAGGTCCTCACCTTCGATAATTACATGCAGCGGAATCACGTAAATGCCGAGCTCTTGGGCGCGGGCGGGGGAGATGTCCGACGTGGAGTCGGTTATGATGGCAAAAGACATAATTGCACCTTTCGTTGGGGCGCTTGCGCGCCGCCTTCTGAGAGCAAAGTGCGACAAGTATAGTGGAGTCGTTCCACATTGCCAGCTTTATTTGTTGAATAGTCAACAGTTTGAAGTGTAAGTGTGGAAATCACCAACTGGGGAAGAGGGATGCCGATGGAGGCGCTGGAGATATGCAGACGGCCGATTGTGCTGTTCGATTTTGACGGCACGGTGGCAGATACGGGCCGGGCGGTGATGACCTCGACGCGCAAGACGCTGGCTGCGCGCGGGTTTTCTGAGGCGCAGATGGGTGACCTGCGCCGCATGATCGGGCCGCCCCTGTGGAAGAGCTTCCACGACTTTTACGGCTTTTCCCGCGAGGAGTCGCTTGTGGTGGCCGACGAGTACCGTGCCTTTTTTGATGAGCTGGGGCCGGAGGAGTACCCCGTGTTCGATGGGATTCCCGAGCTGCTGGATGGGTTGACCGCCCAGGGCAAGCGTATGGCCGTGGCGACGTCGCGCATGGAGGCGAAGTGCATCGATATGGTGCATGAGCTGGGGCTTTGCCAGTTCGAAGCCGTGGTTGGCATGAATCCGCCGCAGGGGCGCGAGACCAAGGCAGATTCGGTTCGCGATGCGCTGGCGGCGCTCGGTGCGACGGCCGACGAGGCCGTGATGATCGGCGACCGCTTTAACGATGTGGAGGGCGCGCACGCGATGGGTGTGCCGTGTATCGGCATCTATTCGGGCGCGGCGGCGCTGGGGGAGCACGAGGCCGCGGGTGCCGATGCGGTGGTGCACTCGGTGGCCGAGCTTGCTAAACTTTTCGCTATATAAGTATGTGATGTGAGGGGCGGGCACGCTCGCCCCTCATTGGTAAGGAGGTCGTCCATGAATCAGGTGGAGCAGAGCGTCGCTGAGTATGTCGACGAGGTCTGGGAAGATGTCGTCGCCGATATCGAGCAGCTGGTGAGTTATCCGTCTGTAGCCGTTGCTGCCGACGCAGAGCCCGGTGCGCCGTTTGGCCGCCCAGTCCGTGACGCGCTCGATTGCGCGCTCGGCATTGCGCAGAAGCTCGGCTACCAGACGAGCGACGACGAGGGCTATGTGGGCATTGCCGATATCCCTGGCCGCGGCGACAAGCAGCTCGCGACCATCTGCCACGTGGACGTGGTTCCCGCCGGTCCCGGTTGGAACACCGACCCGTTTGCGATGGAGCGCCGAGAGGGCTGGCTGCTCGGTCGCGGCGTAATCGACGACAAGGGCCCGGCGGTGCTGTCGCTCTACGCCGGCGCCTATCTGCTCAAGCACGGCATTACCCCGCGCTATACCTTCCGCGCGCTGCTGGGATGCGATGAGGAAGTGGGCATGTCCGACGTTCACCATTATCTGGAGAACCACGCGAACCCCGACTTTCTGTTTACGCCCGATGCCGAGTTCCCGGTTTGTAATGCCGAGAAGGGCCAGTTTGGGGCGACGTTCGTGAGCCCCAAGATCGACGGCGGGCGTATCGTATCGTGGAGCGGCGCCGAGGCGAGCAACGCTATTCCGTCGCAGTCTATCTGCGAGCTTGCGATTGCCGCCGATGAACTGCCGACGCCCGTTGAGAACGCCGACCGCCTGGAGATTACGGCGCTCGAGAACGGCCATGCCCAGATTTTTGCGCACGGTATTGGTGGCCATGCTTCGATGCCCGAGGGGACGATCAATGCCGTCGGCCTGATCGTGGCGTATCTGCGCGAGGCCGAGGACGCGTTTGGTGCACGCGATGAGCGCCTGCTGACGCCTGCCGAGCACGAGTTCGTCAAGTTCTTGGCCTTTGTGCATGCGGACGCCTATGGTCGCGGCTTGGGCATCGATGCGACGAGCGCGGCGTTTGGCCCGCTCACGTGCAACCCCGGCGTCATCCGCGTGGTGGATGGCCACATTGAGCAGGTCATCGACGTGCGTTTCCCCGACAGCACGAGCGCCGATACCATCCGCGAGCAGCTCGAGCCGCTCGTGGGCCGCTTTGGCGTGACGTATCGCGTGGGTCGTGCCAAGGTGCCGTTCTCAGTTTCGGCCGACGATCCGGCCGTGAAGGCGTTGATTGACACCTATAACGAGTTTACGGGTAAGCATGCCGAGCCCTTTGCCATGGGCGGCGGCACGTACGCGCGCAACTTTGCCCGCGCCGTGTCGTTTGGCCCCGAGGAGACCGGCCTGGAGCTGCCCGCATGGGGCGGCCAGATGCATGGCCCCAACGAGTGCGCCAACGAGGAACAGCTCAAGCAAGCGCTCAAGATCTATATTGTTGCGATCTTAAGGCTCAACGAGCTCGAGCTTTAAGGTTGCGGCGTTTTGCCAATCTAAGTTGCGGTGGAATAGTTCCTAGAATCGGCTGCCTAACAGCCAAACAGGAACTATTTCACCGCAACTTCTTTTTTATCGGTGTAAAAGGCGGGCCATGCTTGTCAGCGGGATTGTTATTCGTTTGTAAAGGCTGGGCAGCGCTTGCGGTAAGGGTTTATCAAATGCCCGTAAGAAACCGCAGTTGGCGCGGGTGCTGCCCGGTCGGGGTCGTATCTTTCCAAACAGCAAAGCGGGCAGGGTGCCCGCGATTCGCATGTACGAAAGGAAGATCATGCTCGATCAGGCTTATTCTCGTCGTCAGTTCCTCGGCCTTGCTGGTGGTCTTGCCAGCATCGTCGGTCTCGGTCTCGTTGGCTGCGGCGGCGCAGGCGCATCCGACGCCGCCGACAAGGGTAGCGCCGCTGCTGCCGAGTCCGTCTCCGGCGAGGTGACCTACGACGGTGCCTCCTCGTTCCAGGCTCTCGTCGAGGCCGCTGCCGAGAAGTTCATGGATGCCAACCCCGACGTCTCCGTCTCCGGCTCGGGCAACGGTTCGGGCAAAGGTCTGACCGCTGTTGCCGCCGGCACCGTCACCATCGGTAACTCCGACGTCTTCGCCGAGACCAAGCTCGAGGCCGACCAGGTCAAGAACCTCGTCGACCACGAGGTCGCCGTCGTGGGCATGGGTCCCGTCGTCTCTAAGAACGTGAAGGTCGACGACCTGTCCCTCGAGCAGCTCAAGGGCATCTTCTCCGGCCAGATCACCAACTGGAAGGAGGTCGGCGGCGACGACGCCAAGATCGTCGTTCTCAACCGCAAGGCCGGTTCCGGTACCCGCGCCACCTTCGAGGCTGCCGTCTTTGGCGACGAGGCAGTCGACTTTAAGGGCGACGCCGAGCTCGACAAGTCCGGCGACGTCCAGACTCAGATGGGCAGCACCGATAACGCCATCTCCTACCTCGACTTCTCGCACTTCGATGACTCCAAGTTCAACGCCATCAAGGTCGAGGGCGTCGAGCCCAAGAGCGCAAACGTCGCCGACGACTCCTTCAAGATTTGGGCTACCGAGCACATGTACTGCTCCAAGGACGCCGACGAGGCCACCACGGCCGTCCAGGGCAAGCTCGTCGAGGAGCAGGGCTTTATCCCCGTCTCTGCCATGAAGGTCGTCAAGGACGCCAGCGGCAAGGTCTCTGCTAAATAAGTAATCGCCCCCGGAAAGGTTTGCAATGGCAAAACAGCTGTCAAAGCGCGACCTTGAGAACGTGGGTCTAGGCGTCACGGGCGCGTGCGTAGCGCTCGTGACGCTTGTCGTTGCCGCGCTTATCTTCATGGTCGCCCAAAAGGGCCTCTCGGCTTTTGTCAAGGACGGCGTCTCGGTCGTCGAGTTCTTCACCGGCACCAAGTGGGACCTGGCCAACACAGTCGAAAACGGCCTGCCCTATACCGGCGCCCTGCCCCTGATCGTCACCTCGTTTGCGGTCATGGTGCTCTCCACGCTCATCGCACTGCCTATCGCCATCGGCTCTGCCATCTTTGCGGTCGAGATCCAACCCAAATTTGGTTCCAAGGTCTTTCAGCCGCTTATTGAGCTTTTGACCGGCATTCCCTCGGTCGTCTTTGGACTGATTGGCTTTCACGTGGTCGTCGGACTTATGAAGTCCGTTTTCCACGTGAGCACGGGTCTGGGCATCCTGCCCGGCGCCATCGTGCTGGCTGTCATGATCCTGCCGACGATGACCACCCTTTCGGTCGATGGCCTGCGCGCCGTGCCCGACGGCTACCGTCAGGGCTCGCTCGCGCTGGGCTACACCCGCTGGCAGACCATCTGGCACGTGGTGCTCAAGTCCGCCATGCCGTCGCTCATGACTGCGGTCATCCTTGGCATGACGCGCGCCTTTGGCGAGACGCTCGCCGTACGCATGGTCATCGGCGGTATTGAGGCCATGCCGACGTCGCTGCTGTCGCCGGCCTCGACCATCACCACCACGCTCACCACGTCCATGGCGGTCTATGCCGAGGGTTCGGCCCAGGACGATGTTCTGTGGGCGCTCGGTCTGCTGCTGATGGGTATGAGCCTCATCTTCATCCTGATCATCCACATTATCGGCCGCAAGGGGGCGAAGGCTCGTGGCTAGCACGCGCATCCATATCGACGAGGCGAGACTCGGGCGCGTCCAAAAGCAGGATCGCATCGCCACGGGCGTGCTGACGGCAATCATCGCCATCGTCATGCTCATCGTCGTCTCCATGGTGGCCTATATCCTGTTCGAGGGCATCTCGACGCTGTTCCAGCCGGGTTTTCTCACGCAGCCGTCGCGCGCCAACGGAACTCAGGGCGGCGTACTCTACCAGCTGTTCGACTCGTTCTATCTGCTGCTGATCACCCTGATCATCTCGGTGCCCATCAGCCTGGGCGGCGCGGTCTTTTTGGTTGAGTACGCGCCGGACGGTCCCATCCGCGACATCGCTTCCACCGCCATCGAGACGCTGTCCTCGCTGCCTTCCATCGTTGTCGGCATGTTCGGTTTCCTGGTGTTCTCGGTGCAGCTGGGCTGGAAGTACTCCATCATCTCCGGCGCCGTCGCGCTCACCATGTTCAACATTCCCATCCTGGTGCGCGTGATCCAGCAGGCGCTCGAGGACGTGCCGCAGGCCCAGCGCGATGCGTGCCTGGCCATGGGCCTTACTCGCTGGGAAGCCACGCTGCACATCCTGATCCCCGAGGCCATGCCCGCCATCGTGACCGGCATCGTGCTTTCGGCCGGCCGCGTCTTTGGCGAGGCCGCAGCATTGCTCTTTACTTCGGGTATGAGCTCGCCGGTTCGCCTGAACTTCTTGAGCTTCAACCTGTCGAGCCCCACCTGCGCCTGGAACGTGTTTCGCCCCGGTGAGTCGCTCGCCGTGCACATCTACAAGATTTACGGCGAGGGCAGCCCCGAGGCCCAGCAGATCGTTTGGGGCACCGCTGCACTGCTGATGATCTGCGTGCTGCTGTTTAACATAGTTGCCCGTATCGTGGGCAAGCAACTGGCAAAGAAGATGACGGCCGAATGAGCGAGATGAATGCAACGCCCGCAACCGAGGCGGCCACGTCCGAGACCCAGGACTTTCTGTCGAGTGTGGGGGAGAGCGAAAAACGCGTGCGCGTGAGCGGCAGGGCCGTGAGCGACGAGGTCGTGCTCTCCACCAAGGACGTCAACGTGTACTATGGCGACCACCATGCACTGCACGATACGTCGCTCGACTTTCACAAGGGCGAGATCACGGCGCTCATCGGGCCTTCGGGCTGCGGCAAGTCGACCTTCTTGCGTAGCCTCAACCTGATGAATCGCGAGATTCGCGGCTGCCGCGTGGAGGGCGAGATCAATTACCGCGGGCGCAACGTGAATACCAAGACCGAAAACACCTACGAGCTGCGTCGCTCCATTGGCATGGTGTTCCAACAGCCCAACCCGTTCCGCAAGTCCATTCGCGACAACATCACGTTTGCGCCTAAGCGCCACGGCATCACCGACCGTGACGAGCTCGACCGCATGGTCGAGGAGAGTCTGCGCGGCGCGGCGCTGTGGGACGAGGTCAAGGACAAGCTCGACAAGAGTGCCTACGCGCTTTCGGGCGGCCAGCAGCAGCGTCTGTGCATCGCGCGCACGCTGGCGCTCAACCCCGACGTGATCCTGTTTGACGAGCCCTGCTCGGCGCTCGACCCCATCTCGACGCTGGCGATCGAGGACCTTATGTCGTCGATTGTGGCCGAGCGCGCCATCGTCATCGTGACGCACAACATGGAACAGGCGTCGCGTGTGTCCAATCGCACGGCGTTCTTCTACATGGGCGATATGGTCGAGTACGACGAGACCGACGAGATTTTCCAACGGCCCAAGGATAAGCGGCTGAATGATTACCTCACCGGCATGTTCTCCTAGTCCGGGACATGCTTGAGGCCCGTGGCGGCTATGGTTGCCGCGGGACTGATTGGAGAGGCGGGTCATCTCTTGCGGGAGATGGCCCGCCTTTTTGCTCTGCGACCGAAGCGACCACCACAAAGGGGACAGG
>USTC01000067.1 GCA_900557505.1 uncultured Collinsella sp. | reverse complement strand
TCGGTCTTTCCGATACCGTGACGGTCACGCCGGCGCAGGCGCTGACCGTTCAGACGGTTCCGGCATCAGATTTTCCCATGCAAAAGAATACGGCGTATCGGGCTGCGGTTGCTATGGCCGATCATTATGGTCGCGAGGCAAACATCTGCGTGACGATCGAGAAGCGCATTCCATTGTGCGCCGGCTTGGGCGGCCCCTCGACGGATGCGGCCGCGGTCATTGTCGCCTTGGCGGAGCTCTGGGGCATTGATCGCATCGACCCAGCGCTCGACGACATTGCGCGGGGCATTGGAGCTGACGTCCCGTTCTTTTTGCACGCGAGCCCTGCGTTCTACGTAGGTGGGGGAGACGTGCTGGCAACTGAGTACCCCGCGCTGCCCGCAACGCCCGTCGTGTTGGTCAAGCCGCGCGAGGCAAGTGTTTCGACAATTGAAGCCTATCGACGTTTTGACGAGGCCCCGGTGCCTGCGGACAAGCCCGGCGTGATAGCTTCTACCTTGCGTGCTGGTGATGCCGAGACGGCATATGCACTCATCCATAACAACTTGGGTGTCATTTCCGCACAGATGGAGCCGCAGATTCAAACGGTCCTCGACTGGCTGCATAAACAGGATGGCACCGTTGCTGTAGATGTGTGCGGATCGGGTGCCTGCTCGTTTGCCATTTGCGACACCGCCGTCACGGCCGAAAGGCTTGCCGACGCTGCTCAGCAAAACGGCTGGTGGTCCTGCGCGACGCAGTTCATTCCCAACACGGTTCGGGTCGAAGTGCCAAAGAAGTAAAAAATTTCTCTAGCATGCGGCGGAAATCTTTGTTACTATAGTCGAGCTAACGGGTTGTGGCTCAGTTTGGTAGAGCACTGCGTTCGGGACGCAGGGGTCGCTGGTTCAAATCCAGTCAACCCGACCAGAGCATGAGGAGGGACCGCTTCTTGCGGTCCCTTTTTTTAGCTATTGTTGTGATACCGCGATACCCGCGGTATACTCATTCGAGCTTGTCTCGCTGTATTGTGGAGGTCTACATGTTTGGACTGAGGGCTCCTGAGCTCATCATTATTCTCGTCGTTGTCCTGATTATCTTCGGGCCCAAGAACCTGCCGAAGCTCGGCAAGTCCCTCGGCTCTACCGTCAAGAATATCCGCGAGGGTATGGAGGGCGACGATAAGGCCGAGACCAAGCAGGCCGAGGAGGTCGTGGTCGAGCAGTCCGAGGAGGACAAGGAGATCGCTGAGCTCGAGGCCAAGCTCGCTGCTGCCAAGAAGAAGCAGGCAGAGGACAGCGACGCGGACGCAGAGTAGTCCCATCCCTTTGGGGTGAGCACCTGACCGGCTTGCCCGCAGGCTAGCCGGTCTTTTTCGTTTTGTTGACAGTTGATTGTTTGATCAGAGTTGGGGAGATATCCGTATGGACGCAAGCCAGATCGTACTGACCGCTGAGGGCCGCCAGAAGCTCGTCGAGGAGCTCGCTTGGCGTGAGGGCGATTACGCCAAGGAGATCGTCGAGGACATCAAGGAAGCCCGCGCGTTCGGCGACCTTTCGGAGAACTCCGAGTACGACGCCGCTAAGGACAAGCAGGCCCAGAACGCCGCTCGTATTGCCGAGATCCAGGCCATCCTCGCCAACGCTCAGGTTGCTGCCACCACGGGCGACCTGACCGTCTCCATCGGTTCCACCGTTTCACTGATTGATCCCAACGGCGAGGTCATGGAAGTCACGCTCGTCGGTACCACCGAGACCAACTCGCTCGAGCACAAGATCTCCAACGAGTCTCCGGTCGGCCACGCCATCATCGGTCACGGCGAGGGCGACTCCGTCGAGGTCGTTACGCCTTCCGGCAAGACTCGCGTCTACACCATCGCCAAGATCGCACGCTAGACCACGGTCCCGCGTAAAGGTATGTTTTCGCTCCCTGGGACCGAATCCTGGGGAGCGTTTTAGTTTGAGGAGCTAACTTATGGCAGAGAACCAGAACGCCGCCGATCAGGCATCGACGCTCAACGACGAGCGCGCCACCCGCCTGGCCAAGCGCGCCGCCCTGTTCGAGGCGGGCCAGAACCCCTATCCCGAGCACTCTGAGCTTGAGGACTACGTCGCCGATATCGAGACTAAGTACGCCGATCTTGCCGATGGTGAGGACACCGAGGATGTCGTGAAGATCGCCGGCCGTGTGGTCGCCAAGCGCGGTCAGGGCAAGATCATGTTCATCGTCGTGCGCGATGCGACTGCCGAGATTCAACTGTTCTGCCGCATCAACGACATGGACGAGGCTGCCTGGAATACGCTCAAAGCCCTCGACTTGGGCGACATCCTGGGCGTGACCGGCGTGGTTGTGCGCACCCAGCGCGGCCAGCTTTCCGTTGCCCCTAAGAGCGCGACCCTGCTTTCCAAGGCCGTTCGTCCGCTGCCCGAGAAGTTCCACGGTCTTTCCGACAAGGAGACCCGCTATCGCCAGCGCTATGTCGACCTGATCGCCAACGACGACGTTCGCGAGACCTTCCGTAAGCGTTCGCAGATTCTCTCCACCTTCCGTCGCTTTATGGAGTCCGACGGCTACATGGAGGTCGAGACCCCCATCCTGCAGACCATCCAGGGTGGTGCCACGGCCAAGCCGTTCATTACCCACTTCAACGCGCTCGATCAGGAGTGCTACCTGCGTATTGCCACCGAGCTGCATCTCAAGCGCTGCATCGTCGGTGGTTTTGAGCGCGTGTTCGAGATCGGCCGCATCTTCCGTAACGAGGGCATGGACCTTACCCACAATCCCGAGTTCACCACGATGGAGGCCTACCGTGCCTTCTCCGACCTCGAGGGCATGAAGGCGCTCGCCCAGGGTGTTATTAAGGCCGCTAACAAGGCTATCGGCAACCCCGAGGTTATTGAGTACCAGGGCCAGACCATTGACCTGTCTGGCGAGTGGGCCAGCCGTCCCATGACCGACATCGTCTCCGACGTGCTCGGCAAGCAGGTCACCATCGACACGCCGGTCGAGGAGCTTGCTGCCGCCGCGCGCGAGAAGGGCCTGGAGATTAAGCCCGAGTGGACTGCCGGCAAGATCATCGCCGAGATTTACGATGAGCTGGGCGAGGACACCATCGTCAACCCGACCTTCGTGTGCGATTACCCCATCGAGGTCAGCCCGCTCGCCAAGCGTTTTGAGGATGACCCGCGCCTGACTCATCGCTTTGAGCTGGTCATCGCCGGCCACGAGTACGCGAACGCGTTCTCCGAGCTCAACGACCCGGTCGACCAGGCCGAGCGCTTCGCTGCCCAGATGGCCGAGAAGGCCGGCGGTGACGACGAGGCCATGGAGTACGACGAGGATTACGTACGCGCCCTCGAGTACGGTATGCCTCCCGCGGGCGGCATCGGCATCGGTATCGACCGCGTGGTCATGCTGCTCACCAACCAGGCTTCCATCCGCGACGTGCTGCTGTTCCCGCACATGAAGCCCGAGAAGGGTTTCCAGTCCGGTGCCGCTGCTGCCAAGGCTGCCGAGGCCATAGCCAGGAGTTCAATGAGAATCATCGCATCAAGCCGCTCAAGCCCACGGTTGATTATTCCAAGATTGCCGTCGAGCCGCTGTTTGAGGAGTTCGTCGACTTTGATACCTTCTCCAAGAGCGACTTCCGCGCCGTGAAGGTCAAGGCATGCGAGGCCGTCAAGAAGTCCAAGAAGCTGCTGAACTTTACGCTCGATGACGGTACCGGCACCGACCGTACCATTCTCTCCGGCATCCATGAATACTATGAGCCCGAGGACCTGGTCGGCAAGACCCTGCTCGCCATCACCAACCTGCCTCCGCGCAAGATGATGGGTATCCCCAGCTGCGGCATGCTCATCAGCGCCATCCATGAGGAGGAGGGCGAGGAGCGCCTCAACCTGATTCAGCTCGACGCTTCCATCCCTGCCGGCGCAAAGATGTACTAGGGGGTTACGGCGTTTTACCAAACGCCGTAACCGCTCGACGCTGCGCGCCGCCCAGAGCGACAATTTGTCATTCAAAAGGCAAGGCATGACCAGAAGGTCTATGCCTTGCCTTTTTCATGCCAACTTGTTCGCTCTGGACGTCGCTCGCTGTCCGTCCTCTACCTGCGGCGTTGCCCTGGTTGGAATGCGGCCCGCTCGCTGGCGTTGCCAAAACATCGATGTAGTCATTGGGAACGTTCTTAAACGACTACTCAATGGCTATTGCGCACATGGCTCGCATGACAGTTGTCTCTTTTATGTTTCCTTTAGCCGTCGTTGCCTAGGATGGGGGTTAGTCGGCAGGAAGGGAGCGTCTGTATGGACGACGCGAGCGAGCGTGCTATCGAAGAGGACATGCTCGATCAGTTCAATTACTTTGATGATGAGGACGAGGAGCTGATCGACCGTCGCGAGCCAGCGCCGCTTGATTCCTTTGATCTGGTCGACGAAGAGCCCGACGAGGACGAGGGCGAATCGGCGGAGCCCCCACAGTCTTCGCGCCTTAACTCGCTGCTTTCGAGAGCCCCCATGCACCACGGTGTCCGTGCCGGCGCGCTCCATATGAAAACTGACTGGCACCAGATCGTGACGGCAGGCGATGAACTTGCCGTCGATGCGCCGCTCACCGATAAATCATCCATCATCTGCCGCACCGGTATGCTTATGCTCGCGAGCGGAACGGGTGCCTGGCGCGTGCGCGATACCATGAATCGTGTTGCTGCCGTACTTGGCGTCACGATTCACGTCGACCTGAGTCTCCTATCGTTTGAGTGTACTTGCATCGAAGATGGCCACTGCTTTAACGAGGTCGTCAGCTTACCCACAACGGGGGTCAATACTCATCGCATTTGGATGATGGAGAGCTTCTTAAAGGAAATCGAGATTTACGGGCGCCGGTTTACCGTGCACGAGTACCACGAGATGCTCAAGACCGTTGAGAGCTCAAAGCCCGATTACTCTCCCTGGCAACAGGGCCTTGCGGCGGCCTGCGCTTGCGGCGCCTTCGTCTTTTTGCTCGGCGGCGGCCCTATCGAGATGGCCTGTGCATTCGTAGGCGCTGGTGTCGGCAACTTTGCTCGCTCCCATATTCTCAAACAGGGCCTTGGCCAGTTTAGCGCGTTGACGACCGGCGTTGCGCTCGCTTGCGTTTCGTATCTGCTGGCGTTGCTCGGCCTCGCCCAGGTTGTTCCGGGGGCAATGTCGCACCAAGAAGGCTATATCGGCGCCATGCTCTTTGTGATTCCCGGCTTTCCGCTCATTACGGCAGGCCTCGACATCGCTAAGCTCGACATGCGAAGCGGTATCGAGCGTCTTTCGTACGCTGTGTCGATTATTGTGATGGCGACCCTCGTGGGTTGGATGGTTGCCGAGTGCGTGGGACTGGCGCCGGATGACTTCGCCCCGCTCGGCCTCTCACCGTTGGCTCTTACGCTCTTGCGCATACTGATGAGCTTTATCGGCGTATTTGGCTTCTCGGTTATGTTCAACAGCCCGGTAAAGATGGCCGCGGCGGCCGGCCTGATCGGTGCCGTGTCCAATACCTTGCGCCTTACGCTCGTCGATGCGCCGACGATGCTTCCCTTCCTAGGTCTGAGCGCAGGCATGCCTCCCGAGGCGGCTGCATTTATCGGGGCGCTCGTATCGGGTCTGCTGGCAAGCTTGGCCGAAGTCAAGCTCACCTACCCACGTATCGCCCTCACGGTGCCATCGATTGTCATTATGGTGCCGGGCTTGTATCTGTATCGCTCGATGTATTACATGTGCACCTTCGACACGGTCAATATGCTCGGCTGGTTTGTGCGCGCAGTGCTCATCGTAGCGTTTCTGCCCGTTGGGCTGGGTGTGGCGCGTACGCTCACCGACCCTCGCTGGCGCCACACCAGCTAATTGGTACAAGGGGGACAGGTTGCTTTGCACCAAATGAGTTGCGGTGAAATAGGGACTGAATTGCTGCTTAAAGGGTCAAAACAGTCCGTATTCCACCGCAACTTATGGGGTCGGGGGGATTATCGGTGCCCTGCATCTTCATAAACTCAACGCTTACGAAGCGCATGCGTTTCGTGCTAGGCTGGTTCCACCACATAAGTAGTCGCAGACGCACGTACCACGGGCGGGCGAGATGAAGTCCCAACAGCTCCATCTTGCCCGCCCGTTTTTGTTGCGTGGTGCCGCGGCACAACACAGAGAGGAATCTGCCCTTCATGCCTATCAACAAACGAGAGAGCCTGCTGTTCACCTTTATCATGTGCTTTTGCATGGTGCTCTGGATGAGCATCTACAACGTTGCCCTGCAGCATGGGGCCATCAACGGCGAGGTCGTTGCCGCTGCGTGGCTCGGCTTCCCCGTTGCCTACGTTTTTGCCATGTGCTGCGACTGGTTCGTCGCCAGCCCGCTCGCCAAGGGTTTCGCCTTTAAGTACTTGGTCACGCCGGGCAAGAGCTCGCCGCTTGCCATGACGCTCGCCGTCAGCTCCTGCATGGTCGTCCCCATGGTCATCATCATGTCGCTCTACGGTGCGTGCGAAGGCCTGTTCCATATGCCCGGCGCCCTGCTTGCAAACCTGCAGGCGCTGCCGATGATGTGGCTCGTCAACATTCCGCGCAACTTTATCATGGCCCTGCCCTGGAACCTGCTGGTGGCCGGTCCGGTTGCTCGTTTTGTCTTCCGCCGCGCCTTCCCCATGGGAACTGTCTTTGCCGAGCCG
>USTC01000066.1 GCA_900557505.1 uncultured Collinsella sp. | reverse complement strand
TTCGGCGCCACTGTGCGCGCCGCCCGGTCCGGCTCTGTGTTCTTTGCCACGCTCGTCAACGGCGGACAGAAGTACCTACCGGCTCCCGACGCGTACGAAAAAATCACCTATGAGGCTATGAACTCCGGTTTTGCCGCCGGATCCCATGAGCGCCTCGTCGAAATCATCATTGCCGCCTTGAATGCGGCGTGACACAGAAGGAGAACGTGCATGAACATTGGACACGCGCGCCGCAAAATTACCCCACAGGGCGACATCTACCTGATTGGCTACCGCAATCTTCCCAACCGTCTTGAACCTGCGACGGGCGTCCATGATGACGTCTTCGCCAACGCCATCCTCTTCCAGCAAGGCGAACGTGAAGTGTTTCTTTTTAATGCCGATGTCCTCGAGTTCGAGGAAAGCATGGCCGAGGAAGTCAAGACAATGCTCGCCGAGCGCTATGGAATCGACCGTGACTGCGTTTTGCTCTCGGCGACGCACGACCATACTTCAATCGTCGCTTACCACCGCAGCTGGTGGACGGGAAAATTCGACGAGAACTACTACCGCTGGTTCCTCGATACCATTTGCCAATGCTTTGAGGAGTGCCGCGCCAACGCACAGCCCGCGATTTGTCGCTTGGGCAAGCAGGTCATCACCGGTTTCTACGACAACCGCATCATCCCAGGTGAACTCGCCGACAATGAGGTCATTGTCGTATCGTTCTTCGATACCGAAGGCAAGCCATTTGCGGGCTTTGTGAACTGGGCGGTGCATTCCGCTTGCGTCGGACCCGACTGCACGGAGCTCACGAGCGAACTCGCCGGTCTTACCGGCAAAAAGCTCGCTCAGAGTCTTGGTTACTATCCGGCCATGGTCGTCGGTGCTGCTGGCGACTGTAGCGACCGCAATTTTCGCCAGGGACGCGGCATTCCCGAGGTCGAGCGCGTTTCGACCGGTCTTGCCGAGGCGATTTCCCAGATCAAGCTCGATCGCGAGGTCGTTCTCGACCGCATCGAGCCTCAGACGTTCTATCACACCGTTGCCCATGACGACTTTTCGCTCACGCTTAAGTGTGCCGTCATCAGTTTGGGCGGCCTGCATCTCTTTGTGTTCCCGAGTGAGCTCGGCAGCGACCTGGGTATTCGCATGAAGCGCGAATGCCCGGTCGAGGGAATAGTTTGCGGTTACACCAACGGCTATTTCGAGTATTTCCTTCCGGCACGCGAGTACGGCCTCTCCTTTGAGACCGAGCGTACTCAGATTCCCCAGGGCGAACCGGAACGTCTGTGTGACAAGTTCTGCCAGACGACGAGACTTCTCGGCGCAGCAGATTCGCGTCTGTAGACCTGATTGCGTGACATGGGCCAATGAGGCTCCCTGCCATGTGATCGGCATCTTCCATCTTCTCTGCCGTTTCCCATCCCGGGCGTACGTGCGTCCGCGGATTACAAAGGGGGAAGCGGGTTCCTTGCCCTCCCACGTCGACTACGGAGGCCTGAAATCGATGCTATACCCCGCTCAGAAAAAGGAGAATTCCATGAAATACCAGAAGCTTTGCGATGAAATCATCACAAAGGTCGGTGGTCGAGACAATGTGTTAGACGTGAGCCACTGCATTACGCGTCTCCGCTTCCACCTCAAGGATGAATCACTTGCCCAGACCAATGAACTTAAGGCGACGAAGGGCGTCGTTGACGTCATCCAGGCTGGCGGACAGTATCAGGTCGTGATTGGTGCCACTGTCGAGGCTGTCTACAACGACCTTGTTCAGATTGGCGGGTTCGACACCAAGCCCGCGCTCGATATCGATGAGGGCGACAATGTCAAGAAGGGCGATCCGTTCTCGCGCCTGCTCGCCATCATTTCCGAGATTCTGCAGCCGGTTCTTGGCGTGCTTATGGCCGGTGGCTTTATCAAGTCGATGCTCGCGCTCTGCACGGTTGCCGGTTGGCTTGCCAAGGACAGCAATACCTATGTGACGCTCTCGGCAATCGGAGATTCGGTCTTCTATTACTTTCCGCTAATCATTGGCTGGACGTCGGCCAAGAAGTTCGGACTTAAGCCCGTTATGGGAATGGCGCTCGGTGGTATCCTCGTCTACCCGACGCTCGTTGGCCTTATGGGCGGAGATCCGCTCTACACGCTCGGCGCCGGCACGGTCTTCGAGTCCAATGTCTACGGTGATATTTTTGGCATCCCGCTGATCATGCAGAATTACTCATCGACGATTCTGCCTGCGATCTTTATCGTCTGGATTGCCTCCAAGGTACACAAGGCCCTTTCTAACGCGCTGCCCGCGCTTGTGAGCTCGTTCTTCTCCAACATCCTGACGCTCCTCATTTGCGGCATCCTTGGCCTGCTTGTGGTCGGTCCGGTCATGACGGTCCTCTCCAACATCGTTGCCCAGATCATTCTGATGCTCATCAACTTCCAACCCGCCATCGCCGGCTTCGTCATCGGCACGTTCTGGAGCCTGCTCGTCATGTTCGGCCTGCACTGGGGTATCATCCCGCTGTGGTTCCTCGATGTCGCAACCTACGGCTATGACCTCATTAACCCGCTCGTGTATGCAGGCGGTTGTGCCATCGCCGGCGCTGTGCTTGGCATGATCATCCGAACCAAGGACTCCGAGGAAAATGCTGCCGTCAACATTCCCGCCCTTGTCTCTTCGATTTTCGGTGTCAACGAGCCTGCGCTTTACGCCATCTTGCTGCCGCGTAAGCGCCTTATGTGGGCAACCTTTATTTCCGCTGGTGTAGGCGGCGCCATTGCCGGCCTCATGGGTGCCAAGCTCTATGCCTTCGGCGCCTCCGGCCCGCTCGGTTTCCCGAGCTTTATTAACCCTGCCGGCATCGACACGGGCTTTATCGGCCTTGTCATCTCCGGTGTGGTCGCTTTCGTTCTGGCTCTTGTCGCCGCTATGGTGATCGGTACCAAGAAGGACGAGGGCGGTAAGGCACTCAGCATCTCGGTGGACTAGTCTTTCTGCGCACTTTAACTAAATATGCCTCGGACGGCGACGTGCCGCCCGAGGCATATTTGTATTATGTGCCGTTGTCAGCGTGTTTGCGGACACAGGTCTGCGGTTGTGGAGCAGCGGGGATTATGACGGTCGTGCCGCGGTGGAAGATGTACGGTCGCCCTGCAGGAGCTGACGGTAGGGGAGGAAGCCGATGAACGAGACGACCGCCTGCGAGTGCGCGGCGTTCCGCTTGAGGTAGAGCCTGACCTCGGAGGTCGTCGCGGGCTCAAGCGGCACCAGGGCTACCTTTCCGCTGGCAAGCGATTCCGCCGGCTTGCGCATGAGGAATGAGACGCCGGCGCCGCGCGCGACAAGGGAGATGATGTTCTCGGCTCGTTTGCCGGTGAACGTAACACGTGGGCCAAATTCAGCTTCGCGACAAAGGGAAAGGACGAGCTCGCTTACGAACGAGCCTTGGGGAAGCATGAGGAAATTCTCGTCGATAAGGTCGTCTATCTCAACGGCGTCACGTTCGGCGAGCGGATGGTCGAGCGGAAGGACGGCCACGAGCCGGTCGGTCGTAAAGGGAATCTTTTTGAACTCCGGCTCGATGGCGCCGCCGTCACGGATGAAGGCCAGGTCAATGTCCTCGTGCAGGAGCATGCGCTTGAGTGTGTCGCCCTCGCCCTCGATGAGCTCGACAGAATATGAGGGGTTCGCCTGCTGAAAATCGATGACGGCGTCCGTGATCCCATAAGGGGCCATAATGGGGATAGAACCGACGGTGAGGTGCTCGAGCGGCTCACCTGCGCCTATTTGAATGGCGGCAAGATAGCGGTGCTGAAGCGTCGCAATTTTTTGCGCATAGGGGAGGAGCGCTTCACCTTGCGCGGTGAGTGTTACGTGGCGCTGGCTTCGATCGATGAGCTTGCAGCCGAGTTCGTGCTCCATTGCCATGATGTGCTTGGAGAGGGTTGATTGCGACATGAAAAGCAGTTCCGCCGCATCAAGAAACGTGCGTGACTGCGCTAAGATGGCGAATTCGCCAAAGCGGTTGATATCCATAGGGAGGCCTCCGGTACCCTCATTTTGGCAGGTGGCCTAAACCACAACGCCGTTGCAGTGGTCGATTTCGTGCTGGATGATTTCGGCGGTGTAGCCCGAGAAGTTTTTGATGCGGTGGACGAAGTTCTCGTCCAAATACTCAACCTTAATGCGGCGATAGCGGGTACAGGGACGCTCGCCGATCAGCGAGAGGCATCCTTCGCTCGTCTGATAGGCATTGACCTGCTCAAGAATTTGAGGGTTGTACATCAGGAGTGTCCTGTTGCCGTCCTTTACGCAGATGATGCGTTTGCGCACGCCGATCATGTTGGCGGCGAGGCCCACGCACTCGCGCTCATGCTCGTGGAGTGTATCCAGGAGATCCTGCCCGGTTGCGGCATCGTCGGGTCCCGCGTCTTCGGAAGGCAGACGCAAAAAGAACTCGGATTTCATGATGGGCTTAATCATGGCGGGCTCCTTAGGTCTTATGCTTTCGTGGACTTTTAATAATAGCGCGGAAGGAAAGCTGTGCGTCCGCGTTACAATCTTTCGACGTTGGACCATGTTGCCAGATTCGTCGTGTACGGCGTCTGGCGTAAGTCTAGGGCTCATTTTTCGCCCTGGACTGTCCCTCTGGGGCGATGCGACTGTCGTTCCAAGAGGAAGGAAATGCATGGGGAGCAAATCTCAGCAACAAGTTCAAGTAGCGCCATCGGCCACTGCGGCGATTCTCGTCGTAATGTATATTGCAGCCTTTGTTGCCGCGTTTAACGAGAACATCATTAACGTGGCGTTGCACGACATTATGGCGGCCTTTTCGGTGAGTGCCACCACGGCGCAGTGGCTCGTTTCGGGCTACATGATCGTGACGTCGATCTTTACGGCCATCATGGCCTTTCTGTCCGGCCGTTTCTCGACGCGCAAGCTACTGTTTTTCGCATGCGGATGCATGGTCGCCGGCGAAGTCCTGTGCCTGGTCGCTCCGTCGTTTAGCGTTTTGCTGCCAAGCCGTATCCTGCAGGCTGCGGGATCGGGCATCTTGTTTCCGCTCATGATGAACGTGGTACTGTCTTGCGCCCCGCGCGAGAAGCTCGGTTTGTATCTGAGCCTGGGCGGTGCCTGCATTACGCTGGGGCCGGCGTTTGGGCCCGTGATCAGCGGTCTTATGTGCACGTTGTTTGGCTGGAGGGCGGTGTTCGTAGTGCCGCTGGTGGGCGGCATTGTGGTCGCTGCGGCGGGCGTAAAGCTTGTCCAGAATGTCGGAGAGCGTTCGAACACCACGCTTGATATTCTGTCGGTGGTTTTGCTCGCTGCCGGTATTACGGCATTTGTGTATTCCGTAGGCGAGTTCTCGACCAATCTGATTGCCGGCATTGTGGCGCTTTTCGCCGCCATTGTGCTGCTCGGCCTGTTTGCGGCCCGCCAGCTCAAGCTCGAGCATCCGGTGCTTAACGTGCGTCCCATGGCGAGCGTTCGTTTTTGGCCTGCGTGCCTGCTTGTGGTGGTGTCGATGATGACGACATTCTCGATGAGCGTTTTGTTGCCGCTCTATTTTGAGGGCGCATACGGCATGACCGCACTTGTTGCGGGCCTGCTCATTTTGCCGGCAATTGCCTGCAACGCCGTGACCTCGATTGTGGGCGGACGCGTGATGGACGCCCGTGGCGCATGGCCGCTGCTGCCGGTCGGCTTTGCCCTGATTGCCGTGGGGCAGACTGCCATCTCGATGACGGCGGCAAACATGAACATCGGCGTTGTCGTGGCGCTGACTGTTGTGGTGTATGCCGGAGTCGGTTTGGTACTGAGCCCCTCGCAGACGGCCGGCTTGGAGACGCTGCCTGCCGCTGAGCATCCTCACGGAACGGCATTGCTCAACACGTGGAACATGATTGCCGCATCGTTTGGCCCGTCGCTGTTTATCGGCCTGCTCTCGAGTTCTGCGGTGACTGCAGGCGTCGCTGGCGTTGCGACCGACGTTGCCCAGGCGATTGGATTTGCGGCAGCCGTGCGTGTGGCGGCTGTAATTGCCGTGGTCGGATTTGTGGTATCGGTTGTGTACGCTCGCCGCGAGTCGCACATGTCGCATTAATGTGTGCACATAGATTCTGCAGCTAGATTAGCGGGCGACACCATAAACTAATGGACGTTTTGCCGAGAGGCATGAATGTTTAAAGCGCAAAGAGTGCGCGACGGGCCCCGCGAATGGGGCGATGATGCCCGAGAGGGCCAAGAAGGAGTCTCATGTCTGAGAACGAAGAGATCATGAACGAGACCGAGAACGAGACCATGGCTGCCGAGGTCGAGGCAGTCGAGACCGTGGAGACCGAAGCTGCCGAGGTTGAGGCTGCTGACGAGGTTTCCGCCGAGGAGGAGGCCGAGGTCGTCGAGGCCGCCGCTGATTACGATGACGAAGAGCTGATGGACAAGATGCAGAAGGCCGCCCGCCTGCTGCGTAGCCGTCGCTTTGCTATTTCCAAGGAGGAGGAGGCCAAGGCCGAGCGCATGGCGAACATCGAGCGCGCCATCAAGCTCCTTGACCTCAAGCCCAAGATGGAGCAGAAGGAAATGTCCGACCTGCTGGGCATGCGCCTTCGTGAGCTCGATGGCCTGATGGCCGAGGCCGAGGCTGCCGATCTGGTCGGCCGCATCGACGACGCCGAGGGCGATATGCGCAAGATCGTTGTCTTC
>USTC01000065.1 GCA_900557505.1 uncultured Collinsella sp. | reverse complement strand
GGCTGCCGCTCAGATAGTTGAGCGCGCCGACGACCGATTTGAGCGCCTTGGGAAAACGCTTATCGAACAGCGGACACGCATCGACGGTCACGATTTTGCTGGGGTCGACACCGTGCATGCCAAGGCGCACGCGACCGTTGACGACGGTCGGTTCGAGCTCGATTTTATTGCGGTAGCCCCAGTCGTCCTTGGTGTGGCGGATGGGCTGTACCAACTCATCGACCTGCTCAGGAGCGAACTTGCCGATGCGCTCGAGCGTGGAGCGCAGGTTTTGCTCCTTGGCGGCGAGCTGTGCCGTGCGTGAGAGATTGCCCCACGAGCAGCCGCCGCAGATGCCCACGAAGGGGCAGGGAGGCTGAATGCGATCGGGGCTTGGCTCCAGAATCTCGGTGGTACGGGCGCGCATGAACGACTTGCCGTCCTGCATGACCTCGGCCTCGACGGTGTCGCCTGCCACGGCGCCCTGCACAAAGACGGCCTTGCCGTTGTCGGCGTGCGCCAGACCGTCGGCGCCGTAGGTCATCGATTCTATAGTGAGCTTCATATCCCTGCCTGTCATTCGCGTTGTTGTCCGCACCATGGTAGCAGGGAAATGCGCCCCGCATCCGAGGCTTTCCTCAAATGCGGGGCGCTTCTACAAACGACTATTTCGTCTTGCCGGTAATGAGCGTCTTAAGACCCAGGCCGATCAGGCCCAGACCCATGCGCACGCGACCGGGGCGATGGCGCTCGATGGCCTTGGTCTTGCCGGCGGGCTTATCGCGACGGGCACTCGTCTCGGGTGCGGGCTTGGTGACCTGCGGCTCGGGCTGAGGCGCAGGTGCAGGCTCGGGCTCAATGACGGTCGCCTGGACCTTCTGAACCTCGAGTGTGGCCGGCTGCGGTTTGGGCTCAGACTGGGACGCGGGCGCGGGTTCTGCCTCGGCGGCGGGCTCGGCGTTGCGATATGCACGCTCCAGCAGGGCTTCCTGCGAGTTGAAGGGCCTCTCGCCTTCGTGGCGCTCCACGGGGACCCAGGTGCCGTCGCTCGTGAGGCTGCGGGCCTTCACGTTGTCGCGCAGCTGCATGCCCATGTACTCGTGCACCAGGGCACGGCAGGTGGGGTCGAGCACGGGGAAGGCGATCTCCACGCGGTGCTCGGTGTTGCGCGTCATCATGTCTGCCGAGCTCAGGTAAATCATGTCCGAGTCCACGCCGAAAGCATAGACGCGCGCGTGCTCCAAAAAGCGTCCGACGATAGAACGGACATGCACGTTCTCGGTCTTGCCCGGAACGCCCGGCTTGAGGCACGAGATGCCGCGGATGATCATGTCCACGCGGACTCCTGCGCACGACGCCTCGACGATCTTGTCGATGACCTCGCGGTCGGTGAGCGAGTTGAGCTTAAAGAACACACGGGCGGGCTCGCCAACGAGGGCACGCTGAATCTCGCGGTCCAGGCCGCGCATGATGAGCGGCTTCAGGCCGACCGGCGCCACGCCCAGGAAGCGGTAATCGCCGCGCAGGTTGCCCAGCGACAGGTTGCGGAAGAACAAGTTGGCGTCCTCGCCGATGCCGGGATGGGCGGTCATGAGCATAAAGTCGCTGTAGAGCTTGGCCGTCTTCTCGTTAAAGTTGCCGGTGCCTAACAGTGTCAGGCGTGTAAGCGCCATGCCCTCGCGATAGGTGAGCTGGCAGATCTTGGAGTGGCACTTAAAGCCCTCGGAGCCGTAGATGACGGTGCAGCCTGCCTCTTCCAGACGCTCGGCCCACTCGATGTTGTTTTGCTCGTCGAAGCGGGCGCGGAGCT
This sequence comes from uncultured Collinsella sp., assembly GCA_900557505.1. Lineage (GTDB taxonomy): Bacteria > Actinomycetota > Coriobacteriia > Coriobacteriales > Coriobacteriaceae > Collinsella. The sequence goes on along the minus strand of USTC01000065.1, from coordinate 4,914 downwards.
CCATGAGCACCGTGACCTCTTTGCCGTTCTCGGCGGCATCGATCAGCGACTCGCACAGGCGGCTCTGCTTGGCCACGCGGTAGAGCGTGATGCGCAGTGAGATGCACTCGGGGTCGTAGGCGGCCTCGTGTACCAGATCCAGGAAGGGGTTCATGGCCTCATAGGGATAAAAGAGCAGCTTGTCGTGCTGAAGTACCTGCTCGCGGATGGAGCGGGTCATATCGATGGTGGGGTTGGGCTGCGGTTTAAACGGCGTAAAGAGCAGCTCGTTGCGCAGGTGCTCGGGAATCTTGCCCTCAATGCCGAAGACATAGCCCAGGTTGAGCGGGATATCGCAGGTAAAGACCGAGCGACGCGAGAGCTCGAGCGCCTTGCGGATAGTCTTGAGCGTTGCTTTTTCGAGTGAGCCCGAGACGGCGAGCACTACCGGCTGCAGGCGCAGGCGCTTCTTGAGAATGCGCTTCATGTGCTGGCGGTAATCCTCTTCCTCCTCGACGCCCTCGCCGTCCGGATCGATGTCAGCGTTGCGGGTGACGCGGATCAGCGCACGATCCAGCGGCTTATAGGAGCCAAAGCAGCTGTCCAGGCAGGCGAGGATGACGTCCTCGAGCAGAATGTAGGAGTAGGTGCCGGTGGGCGAGGGGATCTCGACCACGCGGTTCATCGAGGCGGGAATCTCGATCAGGCCCAGCAGACTTTCCTCGTCGGTGACGCCGTCAAGGCCGCACGCCAGGTAAAGTGCGCCGTTGCGCAGGTTGGGGAAGGGGTGGCGCGGGTCGATCACCAGCGGTGAGATGACCGGCGACACGTAGGCCTGGAAGTAGCGGGTTACAAAGGTGCGCTCCTCGGGCGTAAGCGAATCGATGCGGGCGCGGTGAACGCCCAGGGTGTCGAGCTTGCCCTCGATGCTCTTAAAGATGGACTCCCAACGGGTAAGGAGCCCGGGCAGCTCCGCCATGACAGCGTCGACCTGTTCGGAGGCGGTCATATTGCTCTTGTTGTCGACAGGCTGCTTTTTGAGCTCGGCAAGGTCAGACAGGCCACCCACGCGCACCATGAGGAACTCATCGAGGTTGGACTCGAAGATCGATACGAACTTAAGGCGCTCGAACAGCGGCACGGACTCATCAAAAGCCTCGTCGAGCACGCGGTTGTCAAAGCGCAGCCAGCTGAGCTCTCGATTTTGCGTGTACGAGAAGTCGCGCGGCGGCTTGCGCAGCTTAGCGGCCTTTTGCTTCTTTTCGATTTTGCTCGGCATATGCATCTGTCCGTTCAGTCCCCGCAGGGGACGGTAGCCTAACACTATTCACTATTGTCTCAATTTAGTCGACTTGCGGCACGGACGTATTGTGCGAACGGTATCTTTACCTACTTCTTACGCTGTCAAGCATGCAACTAACTGCCTGACTCGTTTTGAAAACAATCTATATCCATACTCAACTGGTGAGAATGTATGAATAAGAATGATTGCAAGCTGAATATAATCGAATCCAAATCGAATCGTGGACAAACGACATATATATGCAGAAAACCGTTTTAGCTATGCAATTCCTAAACATGAAAATATTCGTGCAATCTTGCTTAATTCCTTAGAAAAAAGAACGTTTACCTTTGAAAACCTGCTTTAGAGAACTGAAGTGCATCATGGGGGAATCATATGCGATATACCGTTCATCGCACTTTGCTGACCGTTCGGGGGCGAGGTGGAATTGCGAGTGGTTTTTGGATATAACTAGAGCTGTCAGCAAGCAGCGTCCCATACGGAGGGGCGCTGATACATTCGGCCAGTAAGGCCCGAAAGAAAGGTAGGAGGCCATGACGAAAGGTCTGCACGTGCCTTCCGAGATCGGCAAGCTCAGGAAGGTCTGCCTGCACCGTCCCGGCGACGAGCTCCTCAACCTGCCGCCCGACGAGCTCGAGCGACTCCTGTTCGACGACGTCCCGTTCCTGGAGGTCGCACAGCAGGAGCACGACACCTTCGCCCAGATCCTGAGGGACCAGGGCGTGGAGGTCCTCTACCTCGAGAACCTCGTCGCCGAGGTGTTCGACCAGGTCCCCGGCGCCCGCGCCGAGTTCACCGACCAGTACATCGCCGAGGCCGGCATCCGCGGCCAGCACATGCCGCAGATCGTCCGCGAGAAGCTGGACTCCATCGAGGACAACCTCGAGTTCGTCAAGAAGACCATGGCCGGCATGACCAAGGCCGAGATCGACATGCCCCTCACGGCGTCCACGACCCTCGACTCCCTGGTAAACTCCGAGTCCGAGTCCGACCTGATCATCGACCCGATGCCCAACCTCTACTTCACCCGCGACCCGTTCGCGGTCGTCGGCGAGGGCGTCAACCTCAACCGCATGTACTCGGTCACCCGCAACCGCGAGACCCTGTACGGCAAGTACGTCTTCAAGTACCACCCCGACTACAAGGACGTCTCCCTGTACTTCCGCCGCGACTGCCAGTTCCACACCGAGGGCGGCGACGTGCTGAACATCAACGAGAAGACCCTCGCCGTCGGTATCTCCCAGCGCACCCAGGCCGCGGCCATCGACGTCATGGCCCAGAACATCTTCTGGAACTCCGACTCCAAGGTCGAGCGCATCCTGGCCTTCGACATCCCGGTCTCGCGCGCCTTCATGCACCTCGACACGGTCTTCACCCAGATCGACGTCGATAAGTTCACGATCCACCCCGCCATCATGGGCACCCTGCGCGTCTACGAGCTGACCGCCGGCAAGAACCCGGGCGACGTGAACATCCGCCTGATCGAGGACACCCTCGAGCACGTCCTGGAGGACGCCACCGGCGTCGACCAGGTCAAGCTGATCCCCTGCGGCGGCGGCGACCCGATCGCGGCCTCCCGCGAGCAGTGGAACGACGGCTCCAACACCCTGTGCGTCGAGCCCGGCAAGATCTGCGTCTACGCCCGCAACACCGTCACCAACGACGTGCTGTACAAGGAGGGCCTGGACCTTCTCGTCGTGCCCTCCGCCGAGCTCTCCCGCGGCCGCGGCGGCCCGCGCTGCATGAGCATGCCCTTCTGGCGCGAGGACCTCTAAGGTTTTCAAAGACCCGTACAGGTCTTAAAACAAACGTCTAACTGCCATTAGATGTCTCCCATTGGGGCGGTGCGAATCTTTCGCACCGCCCCATTCTTGTATGAGGAACGTCAACACGATTGGATGACTGCTTTTGTAAGGAGCTTGGCCATGGATATCAAGACAATCGGCGTTGAGGAGTGGCTTAACGTTTGGGAGAAGAGCGCTACGTGGGATATCGCCCAGTCGACGATTTCGTCGCTTACCATGGGCGAGCTGCGCGCGCTCGACGATCAAGATGGTGCCACGTTCTACGAGCGCCTAGATCGCGAGAAGATGAACTACGGCTGGATCGAGGGTTCGCCGGAGTTTAAGGCCGAGGTTGCCAAGCTGTATCGTCACGAGGTCAATCCCGATCACATTCTGCAGACCAATGGCTGCACGGGCGCTAACCTCAACGCCATCATGGCCGTGGTCGAGCCCGGCGACCATGTGATTGCCGAGTGGCCCACCTATGCGCCGCTCTATGAGATCCCGCGTACACTCGGCGCCGAGGTTGAGTATTGGGAGCTTTGCGAGGAGCTCGGATGGAAACCCGATATCGAACAGCTCAAGCGCCTCGTTCGCCCCAACACCAAGCTCATTTGCATCAATAACGCATCGAACCCTATCGGTACGGTGCTCGATGCCGATACGCTCGGCCAGATCGCCGAGATTGCCCGCTCGGTTGGCGCCTATGTGCTGTGCGACGAGGTGTACCTGCCGCTGGAGAACACGGAGAACTTCTGGTCCATGGCCGACTTGTACGATCGCGCTGTCGTGACCAATTCGGTGTCCAAGACCTATTCGACGCCTGCGGCCCGCGTGGGCTGGGTTGTGGCAGACGAAGAGGTATCTAACCGCATTCGCACTTACCGCGACTACACCATGATTTGCGGCGGCGTATTCAACGACGCCCTGGCGACCTATGTGCTTGAGCGCAAGGACAAGATCCTCGAGCGCAACCGCAAGATCGTGTTTGGAAACCGCGATATCGCGCAGGCTTGGATCGACACGCAGCATCGTGTCTCCTGGACGGCCCCGCAGGGTGTGTCCACCTCGTTTATCCAGCTGGACATTCCCGAGGATGACGAGGAGTTCTGCAAGCGCCTGCTGTCCGAGAGGGGGGTGCTGCTGGTACCTGGCAGCCGCTTTGAGCTTCCCTGTGGCGCACGCCTGGGCTACTGCGCGAGCGAGGACGTTCTGCGCGAGGGCCTGAGGCTTTTGGGCGAGGCGCTGGCGGAGTTCGATCGCTAGGATTCCGACGGCTCTCAAGGCCGCTCAAATCTGCCTACAATTATCGATAACAGACCCGTTTTCCATGAGGGAAGCGGGTCCGTTTTTCTATACCGAGAAGTCAAGTTGTTACAAATGAGGCCGTAAGGCGAGCCAGTGTTCATGGGGCCTTATACTGAGCTTCCGGTGAACGGTATCCAGCGTCTGGTAAACGGTAACCTGTTTGCCAGAAATGAATAGGACGAACTTTTTTTTGAATAAAAATCAAAATGGTTGAGACGAAGCGAGAATTGCGAATTCTATTCATATCATTGCGCGAAATATGCAATTTGAGGGTGGTTAATAAAGATTAGTTTCAATTGGTTTTTGGATTGAAAACGCATTTAAGCACGTAAATAAACTTTATTAAATCAAAGTGTGCCATGCGTGAAGTATATGTGTATGCCGTTCACCCCTCATATAAAACCGTTCGGGGGCGAGGTGGAAGTATGGACTGATTTTGGATATAAATATGTCGTCAGCAATAACGCCTCACACGGAGGGGCGCTAACGAATCGGCCCTGACAGGGGCCCGAAAGAAAGGTAGGAGGCCATGACGAAAGG
>USTC01000064.1 GCA_900557505.1 uncultured Collinsella sp. | reverse complement strand
GTCTGTCCCTGCCTGCACCCCTTCGCGAGGAGCTTGGAGAGCACGTTCGCGTGTTCAAAGCCCTGGATGTCGATGCTCTGTACGTGTTCTCTGCCGAGGCCTTCGATAAGTGGGTCGAAGGACTCTTCGCGGGTCGTGAGGGCCACGAGGGTTTTAACCCGCGTGACATCAACGACCAGAAGCTCATGAGGGCGATCAACAAGCGCACCAGGTCGTATCGGTCTTTCTGAGTCTCTCCGCAAGCAGGCGAACCTCGACCGCGAGGTCACGGTTGTGGGCAACTACGACCACCTTGAGGTTTGGGACCGCGCTACGGCCGATGAGGACGATGACGACGAGGCCCTGCTGGACCTCTTCTTCTCGTAAGGGCAAGGCGCGAGTAACGGATGGAGCGTGGGATCTTGACACAAGAATATCGGCATGAACCTGTCATGCTCGGCGAAGTGCTTGAGTCGCTGCAGCTAAAGAACGGCTCCGTCGTCTGCGACTGCACCCTTGGCGGTGCCGGCCATTCGGTAAAGATGGCCGCGCAGGTGGGGGAGACCGGCCTTTTGCTCGGCGTCGATCAGGACGACATGGCCCTCGAGGCCGCTGGCGCCCGTCTGGACCGCGAGGTTCCCGGCGTACCGCACCAGCTGCTGAAGGGCAACTTCGGCGACTTGGACGAGCTGCTTTGCTCGGCCGAGGTGCCCGGGGTCGATGGCTTCCTGTTCGACTTGGGCGTTTCGTCGCCGCAACTCGATATCCCTGGCAGGGGCTTTTCGTACAACGAGGACGCCCCATTGGACATGCGGATGGATCCGGGTAACAACACCTTAAACGCAGCTGAGGTCATCAACACCTATAACGAACACGACCTCGCCCGGATTCTACGCGTCTACGGCGAAGAGAAGTTCGCCTCGCAGATCGCGCGCGAGATCGTGCGCCGCCGCGAGCATGAGCCGATCGAAACCACCGGTCAGTTTGTCGAGATCATCAAGGCTGGTATCCCCGCTGCCGCTCGTCGGCATGGCGGACACCCAGCCAAGAAGAGTTTCCAGGCCATTCGCATCGAGGTCAATCACGAACTCGATGTGCTCGAGCGAGGGCTTGACGCCGCCACAAGGTGGCTCAACCCGGGCGGACGCATCTGCGTCATCTCGTATCACTCGCTCGAGGACCGTATCGTAAAGAACCACTTTAAGGAGATGAGCCAGGGGTGCACGTGTCCGCCGGAGATTCCGGTGTGCGTGTGCGGCAACGTGCCGATACTCAAGGTCATCACCCGCAAACCCCTGGTTGCCCAACCCGATGAGGTTGCGCGCAACCCTCGGGCGAGATCAGCCAAGATCCGCGTGGCGCAGCGTCTGTAGACGCGACTGCGCGATATTGGACCTCCCGCTCGTACCACAAACGAAGCTTAAACACACTACCAACGTACTCGGGATGGGAGGCGGCATATCATGGGCTACAACACCTCAAACGCAGCACTCGCCTATGATATGAACGCCATGCCCGCCTATCGTGAGGCACCGCAGGCCCCCGTTGCTCCCCGCGAGCAGCGCACGCCGCGCTTTGATGTCTACACGGGCGCGGGCCGTCAGGCAAACCAGGCGGTAAGCCCGGTTTTCATGAGCGTTCTTAAAACGTTTTGCATCATCGCGGCCATCTTCATGACGATCGGTGTCGCCCGTGTGGCGCTCGCCGGCGTTACGGCCCAGGTGCTCAACAGCAACGCCGCGCTTACCAACACGCTCGAGAAGGCGACCGATGAGAGCTCCGACCTGGAGGTCATGCATTCGGTCTATGGTGCCGACACGCGCATTCGCGACCTTGCGGGCGCTTATGGCATGGTGGAGCCCAGCGAGAGCGTTACACTTGACTTTTCGCAGGATGCAGCCGCGGGCGCTAGCTCGACCGCGACCGCTCAGTAACAAGACGGTAGCTGAGTATGACAAATGACTATCGCCGCGGCTCCGACGGGGGTCGCGGTTCTGGACGTCCCTCATCGCGGGGACGTTCTGGTTATCAAGGAACGGGTCGGCCATCTTACAACGCGAGGCCGTCCTATGGCAACGACCCCGCGTCGCGTCTCCGTGGCTCGAGTGGTCCTCAGATGCATAACACCAGACCGCGCAAGAGCTCGTCGACCGAATGGCTCACGGGCACGCCGCTGCCCCGGCGCAAAGCCGTCATGGGCTTCATCGGGTTTGGCTTGGGTTTGGGCGTCCTTCGCCTTGCCGACTATCAAATCGTGGAAGCCGATAAGTTGCGCGACCGCGCCGATGCACGTCGCTTGCTTGCGCAGACGCTGTATGCCAAGCGCGGTACCATCTACGACCGTAACGGCAACGTGCTGACGTCGTCGGTCGAATGCCGCAACATCGCCGTGAATCCTCAGCTTATCGAGGACGTTGACAAGACGGTATCGGCGCTGGTCAAAGCTACGGGCATCGATAAAAAGACCTGTCGCGAGCTCGTTGAGTCGGATGGCACCTGGGTGTATATCAAACGTCAGGTGGACGAGGACGATGCCGCGGCGCTGGAGAAGAAGAATCTGCCCGGCGTGCTCTTTGAGCAGGCCATGAAGCGCGTGTACCCCTACGGCAACCTGGCATCGCAGGTGCTTGGCGTGGTAAACGTGGACAACGACGGTCTGACGGGCCTCGAAAAACAGTACAACAAGCTTTTGACCGGAACCAACGGTTCGCTGGTGCGCGAGCGGGCGAGGGACGGTAGCTATATCGCGGGCGGCGCCTATAAAAAGGTGGCGGCGGTTGACGGCGTGGACATCGTGACGACGCTCGATGTCAATATCCAGCGCGCCGCCGAGGACGCCCTGGCCGAGGCGGTCGAAAAGACCAAGGCCAAGAACGGCTCGGCCCTGGTAACCGATCCCACGACGGGCGAGATTCTGGCGGCATGCTCGTATCCGACATATGACCAGGCCGATCTGGAAAACGCCAAGACCGAGGACATGAACTTGCGCCTGGTTACCGATGCCTATGAGCCCGGCTCGGTCTTTAAGACGCTCGTGGCCGGTGCCGGCTTCGACTTGGGCGCCGTGCGTTCGAGCACGTCGTTTGAGGTGCCGGCGAGCATTAAGGTTGGCGACGACACCGTTACCGACGCCGATAAACGCGACTACACCATGACCATGGACGTGCGCGAGATGATGCGCCGTTCGTCCAATGTGGGCTTTGTCCTGGTGGGACGCAAGATCGGTGCCGATGATTTTGCCACCTATGTGGACAAGTGGGGTATCGGCCATAGCTCCGGTGTCGATTTTCCGGGTGAGAGTCTGGGCATCGTCAAGGAGCGCGACCGGTACGACGGTGCCACGCTGGGCTCGATGAGCTTTGGCCAGGCGCTGTCCGTCTCGCCGATTGAGGTCGCACGTGCCGTGGGCGGCATTGCGAACGGCGGCGTGATGATGACTCCGCACTTCTATAAGTCCAGCAAGGGCGATGAGAAGGACTGGGGCGAAGGCGAGCGTGCGATTTCGGAGGACGCTGCCGCCCAGGTGACATCGTGCATGCAGACGGTCGTGTCCGAAGGCACGGGCGTTGGCGGTGCGGTCGATGGCTATGACGTGGCGGGCAAGACCGGTACGGCCGAGCGTGCTGACGAGAACGGCGGTTACCTCAAGGAGAACTACATGTCGTCCTTTATGGGCTTTGCGCCGGCACAATCGCCCAAGGTGCTGTGCTATATCACACTCGATGGAACGCCGAGCGGCTCGGATGCCGCCGCGGTGCCATTCCAGTCCATTATGGCCAACGCACTCGACGTGCTGGGCATCCCGCGCACGAAGTAGGGGGTTACAATCTTGAGCGTGGTCTGCCGTTTGATCTGAAGGGTGTTCACATGCCCTGCACCACGCGCGCATGGCACTGGGATACAATACGCCGATAGCATTATTAGGTTTACAGGGGAGCTGCAATGATAGAGATCGCCGTCAACAACCTCGCGGCCTCAACGGGGGCCCGGACCGTGACGGAAGAAGTCGATCGGGTATGCCGCGGGTGCGTTATCGACTCGCGTCAGGTCGAGGAGGGGACGATTTTTGTCGCCTTCCCCGGCGAAAAGGTCGACGGCAATGATTTTGCCTCCCGTGCCATCGAGTCGGGTGCCGGTGCCGTCGTGATGACGCGCGAGCCCGATGCCGAGCTGGTTTCGCTGGCGCAGGACAAGGGATGCGCCATCTTGCTGACCGACGACCCCGTGGAGTTCTTGCTGCGCCTGGCGCACGTATATCGCTTGGAGCTTGGCTGCCTGGTCGTCGGCATTACCGGTTCGATTGGCAAGACGACGACCAAGGACGTGCTCGCCGCCGTGCTCGCCAAGCGTTATCGCGTCTGGGCCACGAAGGGCAATTTCAACAACTTGATCGGCATGCCGCTCACGGTGCTTTCCGCTCCGGCCGATACCGAGGTCCTGGTGCTCGAGATGGGCATGAACCATTTTCATGAGATTGAGCGCCTGTCCCAGTCTGCCAACCCCAATCTTGCCATCGTGAGCAAGATCGGAACCTCCCACATCGGTATCCTGGGCAGCCGCGAGAACATCGCCCGCGCCAAGTCCGAGATTGTCCAGGGCATGTGCGCCGCCGGCGACTTCTCGCCGTTGCTGGTTTTGGGCGGCGAGGACGACTTTACGCCGTTCATTCGCGATACGTTCGCCCAGCCTGCTGGTATCGACGTGATGCTGGCCGGCGTCTCGGACGACGATGAGGTCCGTGCCCGCGACATTCGTGTTGATGACGAGGGACATCCGGTCTTTACGCTCGACTTTGGTCAGGGCGACACGGTCGATACCATGTTGGCTATTCCCGGTGTGCAGTCCGTGCCCAATGCCGTCAAGGCCGCCGCGGTCGCCTATCGTCTTGGCGTGACGCCCGAGCAGATCGATGCTGCCTTTAGGGGCCTTACGATCACCGGTCACCGTCAGGAGATCAAGCGCGCCAAGAGCGGAGCACGCATCATCGACGACTCCTATAACGCCAGTGCCGAGTCTATGGCTGCCGGCCTCGATTTGCTGTGCTCGCTCATCTGTGACGGTTCGCGCATGGCGATCTTGGGCGAGATGGGCGAGATGGGCGACGAGGCTCCCCGCATGCATGAGCTCGTGGGAGCCTATGCCGCCGCCAAGAAGCTCGACATGCTCGCGTGCGTTGGCGGCGAGCTGGCTCAGCTCATGGCCGATGCCGCACGTATGATGGGTATGGATGAGGATCGCATCCAGGTATTCTCCGATTATCAGCAGGTGCTCGACCGCATGGGCGGCGCGCTTGAAAATCATGATGTTGTACTGGTCAAGGGTTCCCGTTTTGTTGAGCTCGACCGCTTTGTGGAAGGTGTGTGCTAGCCCATGTTCGGCAATCCCTCGTATCCTACGTATCAGGCCTTTTTGGGACTTGGCATCGCTGCCGCCATTGCGCTGCTGCTTATGCCGTGGTGGATCAAGCTGCTGAAGGTCGAGGGTATCGGCCAACAGGTCCGAGCCGACGGCCCCAAGCGTCATTTGATTAAGCAGGGTACGCCGACCATGGGCGGCGTCATCATCCTTGTCGCGATCTCGCTGACCTGCCTGCTGATGGGCAAGCTCACCACCGAGCTCGTGCTCGTGCTGCTTGCCACGCTGGCCACCGGCGTTCTGGGTCTCATCGACGACCTGACCTCCGTCACGCATGGTCGCTCGCTCGGCCTGACGCCTCACGCCAAGATGATCGGTCTGACCATCATCTGCGTCACTTTTACCGTGCTCGCCGTCAATTGGTGCGGCGTCGCCCCCGAGATTCGTTTTCCCGGCGGCCTGACGATTGACCTCGGTGTTCTTTCGACCACCATCTGCGGCCTTTCGTTTCCGTGGCTCTACATTGTATTTTGCTGGCTGATGATCGCCGGTCTTTCCAATGCCGTGAACCTGACCGATGGTCTGGACGGCCTTGCCGGTGGCACTTCCATGATCGCCATGCTCGCCATGGCCGCCATGGCGTTTTTGCACGGTGACGTGAACCTGTCCATCTTCTGCACGGCGTGCGCCGGTGCCTGCCTGGGCTTTTTGTGGTTCAATTGCTACCCGGCGAGCATCTTTATGGGCGATACCGGCTCGCTTGCTCTGGGTGCCGCTTTTGCCTGCACCTCCATCATGACCAACACCGAAGTCGTTTCCCTCATCATCGGCGGTCTGTTTATCGTCGAGACTCTGTCGGTCATGATCCAGGTTGTCTATTTCCACTTTACGCACAAGCGCGTCTTCCTTATGGCGCCCATTCATCATCATTTCGAAAAGAAGGGCTGGGCCGAGACCAAGGTCGTTATCCGTTTTTGGATTATCGCCGCGGCCTTTGGCGCCGTTGGCCTCGCCCTGTTCTTCCAGTTGGGATAGTGGTCTTTCATGCCTCTTGCTGATGTCTTTAGCCTGCTCGTTTTGGGTCAGGGCAAATCCGGTCTCGATGTCGCCCGTTGGGCGTTGGCTCACCCCGAGCGCGTGAGCGCCACGACCGTGTATGGCGGCGGTAGCTCCGAGCCCAATGAAGCCACGCGTGCGCTCGAGGCGCAGGGCGCGTCGTTTGTCTACGGCACCGAGCAGGTCGAGGGTGCCTATGACGTGTGTGTGACATGCCCGGGTATCTCGGAGTTCTCGGTCTTCTTTAAGGCTGGGCGTGAGCATGCCGCTCAGATTATGGGCGAGCCCGAGTTTGCCTATCGCCTGTCTCCCCAAAATTGGATCGCCATCACGGGCACCAACGGCAAGACAACAA
>USTC01000063.1 GCA_900557505.1 uncultured Collinsella sp. | reverse complement strand
CCTACCTGCGCCCGGGCACCCACATGCTCGACGGCTCCAAGGCCGGCACGCACGTGGAGATCAAGAAGTCCACGATCGGCGAGGGCTCCAAGGTGCCCCACCTGTCCTACATCGGCGACACCACCATGGGCTCCGGCGTCAACGTAGGCGCGGGCTCCATCACCTGCAACTACGACGGCGTCCACAAGCACAAGACCGTCATCGGCAAGGATGCTTTTATCGGTTCCGACACCATGATGGTCGCGCCCGCCCAGATTGGCGACGGCGCGCTCGTGGCCGCCGGCTCCGTCATCCCCGAGCCGGTCCCACTTGGCCTGGGTCGTGCCCGTCAGGTAAACATTGAGGGCTGGGCCGCCGATTATCGCCGCCGTCTGCACGAGGACGACGAGGCATAACGTTTCGCCAAGCACAAAAGGAGCTGTTCCATGGGGACGGCTCCTTTTTCTATCGTGACCTGCGCGACCGGATGAGTGGTCGGTTCGTGTCCGTTGACGGTAAAGACGTTATCAAGACCCGATTAACCCCGCCGCACGGTTACAATGCAAAAAGGCATCTATATGGCATTCGATATATAAAGGAGAAGGGTAATGCCGATTAATGATCCCGAGAAGTCGGAGAATATGCGCAAGTCCATCCGCGTGTATTCCGGTTCCTCCAACCGTCCCCTCGCTCAGAAGATCGCTGAGTACCTTGGGGTCGAGCTTTCGGGCCTTACGCTAAAGCAGTTCGCCAACGGTGAGATTTACGCCCGCTACGACGAGACCGTCCGCGGCGCCGACGTCTTCCTGATTCAGTCCGTGGCCGGCGGCAACGTCAACGACATGCTCATGGAGCTGCTCATCGCCACCGACGCTGCCAAGCGCGCATCCGCCCGCTCCATCACCGCCGTTATCACCCACTACGGCTATGCCCGCCAGGACCGCAAGGCCGGCCCGCGCGAGCCCATCACCGCCCGCCTCGTTGCCAACCTGCTCGAGCGCGCCGGCGTCGACCGCATCATCACCCTCGACCTGCACCAGGGTCAGATCCAGGGCTTCTTTGATATCCCGGTCAACCACCTGTCCGCACTGCCGCTGTTTGGCCAGTACTACAACGACATGCACTTCGACACCGACAACCTGGTTGTCGTCTCCCCCGACGTGGGTCGTGCCAAGGCCGCCAAGAAGCTGTCCGACATGCTCGGCTGCGACCTGGCCATCGCCCACAAGGGCCGTCCGCGCCACAACGCCGCCGAGGTCATGGGCATCATCGGTGACATCAAGGGCAAGACCTGCGTCATCAACGACGACATGATCGACACCGCTGGCACCCTGTGCGCCAACGTCAAGGAGCTCAAGGCTATGGGCGCTGGCGACATCTACGTCTGCGCCACCCACGGCATCTTCTCCGGTCCGGCCATCGAGCGCCTGAACGACGCCCCGATCGTCGAGTGCGTCGTCACCGACGCCATTCCCGTCGAGGTCGGCGGCAAGATCAAGACCATCTCGGTCGCCGAGGAGTTCGCTCAGGCCATCTCCGCCGTTTACCACGAGGAGCCCGTCTCCACGCTCGTCGGCGGCGACTTCGCGCTGTAGTCGCTCGACCCTCGCATCCCTCCGGAAGCCCCGGACACGCTTGCGGGGTTATCACGCGAACGTCCTCGCCGCTTTGCGGCTGCGGGATGTTCGCTTTGATAACCCCTCCCGGCGTGTCCGGGGCTTCCTGCTGTCTCGGGGCAGCTGTTTTCTGAAATGACTTTGCTGCAACCTTTCCTCGCCTTCGGCGGGCGTGGTAGCCTTTGTCGTTGATTGAACTTTTGTGTAACGAAAGGAAGCATATGGCAGCTGCACAGCCGCTCAAGATTCGCATGGTTGCCGGGCTTGGCAACCCGGGTGAGGAATATGCCGAGACCCGTCACAACGCCGGCTTTAAGGCAATCGACGAGCTGGCCCGTCAGGCCGGTGTCACGTACTGGAAAAACCAGGCAGGCGCCGAGGTCGCGCTCATCAACATCAACGATCCCGAGGAAGAGAGCGGCAAGCGCCAGATTGTGCTGGTCAAACCGCAGTCGTACATGAATACCTCAGGCGGTCCCATCTCCAAGCTCTGCCGCGAGTACAAAATCAAGGCCGAGGAGCTGCTCGTAATCCACGACGAGCTCGATATTCCCGCCGGCGACGTGCGTGTTAAGGTGGGCGGTGGCCATGCTGGCCACAACGGCCTGCGTTCCATCATCGACAAGATGGGCAGCCGCGACTTCAGCCGCATCCGCACCGGCATCGGCAACCCTCCCGGCAAGATGGCCGTCGCCGACTACGTGCTCAAGCAGCTACGCGCCCGCGAGGCCGAGGACTTCCAGGACACCTGCGCCCGCGCCGCAGACGCCGCGGGTCTCGCCATCGTGCACGGCGTGATCTATGCCCGCGACCACGTCAACGGCGCCGCCTCCGCCAACGGCAAGCACTAAAACCTACCATTTAGGGACAGGTTTATTTTGTCAGGTTTTACCTGCGGAAACGCCCCAGTTGCGGCATCGCAATAAACCGCGCGCCGCCATACGCACATAGCACCCCAAAGGGGGCCGGCCTCATCACAACCCGAGGCCGGCCCCCTTTGCCGTTTTACCCGATAAAACTGACCAAAATAAACCTGCCCCTGTTTGGTAGGCCGAAGTGGATAAACCCTGCTCCCAACCGCCGAAGACACACGTAAGTGACATGTCCATGAGGGTATAATTTGCACCGTATGTCTGCACAACGCCTGTGCACGTACGGTTTTATTCGGGCTACCGTCCATTTCCGTGGAGGCACGGTTCGGCAGCCCTAACAAGAGAGGGGTTCTATGTATAAGATCCTGGAGAAGACGCAGTTCTCGGAGAAGGTGTTCAAGTTCCGCATCGAGGCGCCTGCAATCGCCAAGCATGCGCACGCTGGACAGTTCCTCATGGTTCGCGCCAACGAGACGGGCGAGCGTGTCCCGTTTACCCTGGCCGGCTGGAACGGTGACGAAGGCTGGGTCGAGTTCATCTTCATGGTGATCGGCAAGACCACCGAGATGCTGTCCACCTACGAGGCTGGCGAGTCGCTGCGCGACGTCGTGGGCCCGCTGGGCGTTCCCACCGAGATGGCCGAGGGCCCCTGCGCCGTCATTGGCGGCGGCGTCGGCCTGGCAATTGCCTTCCCGGTCGCCAAGCACCTGGTCGAGACCGGTCATGAGGTGCACGCCATCATGGGCGCCCGCACCAAGGACCTCCTGCTCATGGAGGACCAGTTCCGCGAGCTCCTCGACGAGGACCACATCCACATCACCACTGACGACGGCTCCTACGGCGAGCAGGGCGTTGTCACCGCTCCGCTGGAGCGCCTGCTGCAGGACAAGGCCGTGAGCCAGGTCTTCTGCGTCGGCCCTGTTCCGATGATGAAGTTCTCGACCCTCACCGCCCAGAAGTACGACACCCCCATCACCGCGTCGCTCAACCCCATCATGGTTGACGGCACCGGTATGTGCGGCTGCTGCCGCGTCGAGGTGGGCGGCGTGACCAAGTTCGCTTGCGTCGACGGCCCCGACTTCGATGCCACCCTGGTCGACTGGGATGACCTTCGTGCCCGCCAGGCCGCTTACCGTTCCGAAGAGGGCGAGTCCCTCAAGGCCTATGAGGAAAAGAGCTGCGCATGCCACTAGTTAACGGTCGTTTCGTTGCCGATATGAAGTCGCCCCGCACCCCCGATAACGAGGAGCCGGCTGCCGAGCGCGCCTGCGACTTCCGCCCCGTCGACAAGGGCTTCACCGAGGAGATGGCGCTGGCCGAGGCCGAGCGCTGCCTCAACTGCAAGAAGCCGTTCTGTGTTGAGGGCTGCCCCGTCAACATCAACATTCCCCGCTTTATCGAGCAGATCCGCGCGAAGGACTTCGGCGGCGCTCTCGATACCATCCGCGAGGACTCCATGCTTCCCGCCATCTGCGGCCGCGTCTGCCCGCAGGAGAGCCAGTGCGAGGGCAAGTGCATCCGTGGCAAGAAGTCCGAGCCCGTGGCCATCGGCCAGCTCGAGCGCTTCCTGGGTGACCGCCCCGAGCTCGCCTCCACGCCCAAGATGGCCCCCAAGAACGGCAAGAAGGTTGCCGTCGTCGGCTCCGGCCCGTCCGGCATCACCTGCGCCGGCGAGCTCGCCCGCAACGGCTTTGACGTCACCGTCTTCGAGGCATTCTTCACCGGCGGCGGCGTGCTGGTCTACGGCATCCCCGAGTTCCGTCTGCCCAAGGCGGTCGTCAAGCGCGAGATCGACGGCCTGGAGGACATGGGCGTCAAGTTTGAGTACAACTCCGTCGTGGGCAACATGGCCACGGCCGAGGAGCTGTTCGAGCAGGGCTTCGACGCCATCTACGTGGCGACCGGCGCTGGCCTGCCCAAGTTCCTCAACGTCCCCGGCGAGAACCTGCCCAACGTCTTCTTCGCGAACGAGTACCTCACCCGCGTGAACCTGATGAAGGCCAACAAGTTCCCCGAGTACGACACCCCCACCAAGCACGGCAAGAACGTCGTCGTCTTTGGTGGCGGCAACGTGGCTATGGACGCCGTCCGTACCGCCAAGCGTCTGGGCGCCGAGCACGCCATCATCGCCTACCGTCGTACCGAGGACGAGATGCCCTGCCGTCGCGCCGAGCTGCACCATGCCAAGGCCGAGGGCGTCGAGGTTCTGCCGCTCGTCTCCCCGCTCGAGTTTGTCGCTGGCGAGGACGGCTCCGTGTGCGCCGTCAAGGTCCAGAAGATGGAGCTCGGCGAGCCCGACGAGTCCGGTCGTCGTCGCCCGGTGCCCATCGAGGGCGCCATCGAGGAGATTCCCTGCGACGTCGCGATCTCGGCTATCGGCACCAACGCCAACCCCTTCGCAAAGAAGATCGGCGGCAAGATGGAGCTCAACAAGTGGGGCTACATCGTCGCTGACGAGGAGACCGGCCAGACCACCGATCCCCGCATCTGGGCCGGCGGCGACATCGTCACCGGTGCCGCTACGGTCATTCTGGCGATGGGCGCCGGCAAGAAGGCCGCCGCTTCCATCACCAAGAGCCTGCTGGGCGAGTAATCACCCACAGCGCTAGCCATCAAACGGCAAAGTCCCCGTCGAGCACACGCCCGGCGGGGACTTTTTCTATGCCGGCCGCCCAAACCACCACAAAGGGGACAGGCACCTTTGTGGTGGTTTGGGGCCTGGTCGGTCGTTTTGTCTCGATCTGTAACAGTTAGGACCTGTTGAGCCTCGTAGTTGTTACAGATCAAGATATTGTGCGAACATCCGCCCGTTCATCTCAATCTGTAACAGTTAGAGACCAAATTCCCCGCTACGTGTTACAGATCAAGACGTTAGGTTAGCGGCCATTCGGTTCATCTAAATCTGTAACATCTAGGGCCGTTTTGGGCAGCCAGGTGTTACAGATTGAGATCTTGATAAAGCCGAGGACGGGCGCTGCCACCAAAACCTAGCGCTTGCGACGCTTGGTCGCGGCGATGCCGGCCGCGGCAACGGTTGCGCCGGCGATGCCCAAGGCGGCGACCGTCATCGCGGTGGAGTCACCCGTGCTGGCGAGCTCCGTGCCGCCGGACTTCTTGTCGTTCTCGCCCTTACCCTTGGACTTGTTCGTCGTCACCGTGGTCGTCGTCGAAGTCGAACCGCCCGCAGGTACCCCGGTGCCGCCAGAGCCATCCGCACCGCCGCCCTGATCGCCGTCGCCAGGCGTCGGGTCCGGATCGGGCGTCGGATCAGGCGCCGCCTCATCGGTCACCGTAATCGTAATGTTCAGACGCTCGGAATACTCGCTGTACGACATGCCAGGGCGCTGTGCCGCAATGCGCACATATATGTTGCTATCGAGCGCAATGAGCTCGGTGTACTTTACACGGCCTTCGTCACGGCAGGGGCAGGTGTCGTTGGTGGTGTACCAAATCGTCGCGCCATCCTCGGCAGAAAGCTCCAGCTTCGTGCCCTTGGGCACCGTAATGTAGTTCTCCTTGGGCGACCATGCACCAAACGTCGTCGCACCAATCGTCGCCACCGGTCGCGCCGGTCGCACTGCCTCGGCAGACACGCGAACGTCGACCTGCTTGGACAGCGCCGTGCCGCCCACCGCCGCCGTCAACGTCGTCAAACCGGGCAGAGCACCATGCAGCACAAACGTCGCCGCACCGTCCTCGCCCGTCACGGCCTGGGTGGTATCGACAGAGCAGATAGCCGAGGACTCCAGCCCAACACTAACCTTGGCGCCCGCAAACGGCTTGCCCGCCTTATCGGTCACGTGCGCCACCAGCTCAAAGTCACTGCCATCAAGCATGGTCACGGCCTGCTCCACGTTGAGTTTGAGTTTGTCGGCACGAACGCCCACGACAAGCTCGCCACTTGCCCAGCGCGCCATGGCCGTGCCGGCGTAGTTGCGAGCACCGTCGAGCTCAAACGCCACCGTCGAGCCCGCCTCACGCGCATCGGCATAGCGAATACGCAGCACGCGTGACAGCGGCTTGCCATTGGGATCGTCCTGCTTGTCGAGCCACGCATACGTCACGTCGCCCAAGCCCTGCGCACACAATGCGGCCAGGGTATCGTCACTCGCATCCATATACTGCGCAAACTCAACCTCGACGCAATCGGTATAGGCATGGACCGAAGCCACCTCGGGCGCCGCCGTCGACACCAAGCCAATGTTCACCTCAGTCTGAATCGGCGGCACGCGCAGCCAAGCCGAACGCGCCTCCTCATACCCGTCCTTGGTCACGCGCACCTGA
>USTC01000062.1 GCA_900557505.1 uncultured Collinsella sp. | reverse complement strand
AGAAGCCAAATGGAAAGCAGAGTGCTTGGCAGGCAGCGTCACGACGAACTTGCCGCCAGCGTTAACGGTAACCTCGGTGGCGGAGGAGGCATCGTGGTCACTATCGGCGCGGTAGCGCACCTCGTACGTGCCGACAGCGCAATCCGCAATCTCAGTCACGCCTTCGGGCACACCCCGATACTCGCCAGAGTCCTTGGCGCGCCACTCCATCTTCGCGTCGACGCCCGTGATCTTACCGTCGGACTTGCCGCTCACGGTCTCGGCCGTGGCCTGGACCTTCGGCGCACCCTGGGGCGCCTTCTTGATGGAGAACTCACACGTCAGGCCTTCGGCGGGAAACTTGTAGTTACCTGCGTCGCCGCCCGTCAGTTCGGTAATTTTCGCCGTGTAGGTGCCGGCTTTGACCTTGGCGCCGTCGACGTACGCGGAGACATCGTCACCTTCGATGGCATTGTGGAGTTTCGCTTGGGGGCAGTGCTTCTCGCCGTCGTAGGTGAACTCAGTAGTGGTGTCCCACGTTACGGAGAGTTCGCGCTTGTCGATCGTAAAGGTGCCATCCTTGAACGTAATCTTGTAGTTGGAGTTGGCGCCCTCAGGCTGCGTCAGGTGCAGAGCATAGCCACCGTCGCGCACGGCGTCGCAATCTTCGCGCTCAATCTCAATGCCCTGAAGGCTCTCGCCCTCAACGAGCTCGCCAGAAGTGACGTCATACGTAAACTTGGGATCGTCCTCACCATAGGTCTTGGAGGCGTCCTGCGCCGCGACCGTTATCGCACGCGGTTTGACCTCAAGCGTCACCTTGCCGTCGACTGCCGCGTCATCAATCGTGACGCGATAGTCGACCGTCACACTGCCGACATCCTTAATGCTGGGCGCAACGCTCGTCCAGCCGCCGTCAGCAGCCTTGTACTCAACGACGGCGCCCTCGGGCAGGGCCGAGGCATCGACAGAGTGATCCTTGCCGTCATATTTGCCCGAATAACCCTTAACAGCCAGGGCCGGAACCTCAACCGCACCCGACTCATGGCCGCACACGGAGCACGTTCCATGTTTGGAGCCGGTCTCGGTAACCGTCGGCTGCTTGTCGATCGTCCATTTATACGCATGCTCGGCGTACATCTTAATTGTGATGGTCTCTTTATTGCCGGCAGTGTCCGTAGCCACGATTACATGCTCAGCACCGGCATCACCTTCAGCGGCCTTAACCGTGTACTTTCCGTCCTTGCCAGCCTTGAGCTCCTTGCCGCCATCGGTAACCGCCACCGTCTCGTCGCGGTCATCGAACACGTCAAACGAAACGCTCTCACAGTAGGCCTTATCTACCCAGAGGTCATAAATGGTGGGGGCGTAAGTGTCCACGTAGGTATAACGTTCTTCATCCCACCTGCCGTTGCAAACCCTGCAGACCTTTTGACGAACGCCATCGGCCTCAGGCGTGGCGGGCGTAACGATCTCATATTTCCACCTGCAGGGCTGGCGCTCCTGCTCCGTCTTGCAGTACTTGCAGCGCTTAACGTGGCTACCTTCGCCATTCGGCTTCCAAGCTGCATTGTCGGCAACGGCATGGGGGCCCTGCTCGATCTTAACCTCGGCATCGGCAGACGCATTGTGGTTGCTATCCTCGGCAAAGCGGACGTAATACGTTCCCGACTTCGTAAGCCCGGTCAGTTTACCGTCAGACGTTATCTTCTGATAGCTCCCGCTCGACCCGCGACGGTATTCCATCGCCTTGGTCACGCCCGAGATGGAACCGTCCTTGCTGTTGCACGTAGTCCAATTATTGCCCACGAGCCCAGCCGGCGCATCCTGATCGGCCTTGGAAATCTTCACGGTCGCACTGCCCTTGACGGTCAGGTAGTCAGAAGCCGTCACACGGTAGTAGGTCGTGTAATCGGCCGCAGTGCGATAGGCCGGCTTTTTCGTCGTCCAATCACCGCCGTCTTCGCGGTACTCGATTTTCATATCCGCCGGAACGGGGTCATTCTTAACGTTGACCGTAATGCCGTGCTCTTTACCGTCATAGATGCCATCGAAGCCAGCGACCTCGAGGTCAAAACGCGAAACGTCGACGATCTCCCATTTGAGCGTCAGAACACTTGTGGTGCCGCCATCGGTCGCGAAGTTGCCCTTACCGATGACAATGCACTCGTATTGCCCTGGCTCGGTCTGCTTCAGTCCGGATTCACTTCGAGCGCTGAGCTCGTAATCCTTGCCCTCAACGAGATCGACCCACTCACCGGCACCGTTTTTGAACTTTGCACTTTCGACGACAGGCTGATGCTCCTTGCCGTCATAGGCATACTTGCCCGCGCCCTTGCCGCCGTCTTTAAGGGTGAACTGGTAGGATTGACCCCTAACCAGGCGACGCGGCGAAATCTCAAAGGCCTTCTTGCCCTCGAGCGTCTGACCAGAGGCAGTCTTAAAGCTCGTGACGACATAGTAGTAGCCAGCGTCCGTCGGGGCGCCCTTGAGCTTGGTGCCGTTTTTATATGCCTCGGCGTCCGCCTGGGACTTGCACTGATACCACGTGAATTCATCGCTGGCCGTCACGCCCATCTGCTCTAGATTCCACGCGCCGTCCTTATTCAAAGCAATCTTTACCGGGCAACCGTCATAGACAAGTTCGGTGCTCTGAGAGCTCGTTGCCTTGGACATGGAGAGCTCATACGTGGCCCTCAGGTACTTTTTGGGCTCACCGCTCTCGTCCTTGCCATATTCGCACTCGCTGTTGCGGAACGGGCCCACGCACGAAGCGCGAACGCCCAAACCGTCAGCCTCAACGTTCCACTTGTGCTGGTGGATGGTCTCGCGGAAGGTGAGGTCGCCGTTAAGGTTCACGACCTCGTACTTGTCGGAGTTGTCGTCGTTCTCGGACGAGCCGTCTGGCACAACGCCTTCGATCTTGTTGGATTCGCAGGTGCCAAGGACACGCGACTTTACGCCATTACTGTCCGCAGTCTCCTCAATCGAGATCCAAACATTGTCTCCAAAGCCTCCGCGTACGGAGAAGTCAGACGCGATATTCAGCGCCGGGACGTTGGCATCGACACTCTTTTTCTTCGGGACATACAGGCTCTTGGCGGTTCCCGTAGCCTTATCAGCTTCAGTGTACTTGTCGCCATAATTAGTATCGTCGGCGTGGCTGTTCTTCCAGTAGCTCGCGATTTCCGGCGATCCGTTAAGGGTAAGGGTTCCGGCGGCGTATACCACGCACGTATTGCCGCGCGCGCCATAGCGAGAAATTTCGCCGCCGTTTATGTTGCAGCGAGCGCTTCGTGCAACATTAAGGGCATCGACTGTCAAAGTGTTGTCGGCCGAGCTCGAACGCGTGCTGTGGAAGTTGCTCATCTTGCAGTCGTTGAGGTTGACCGTAGCGTTGGTGACGCCCATCACGCCTGCGACAGCATAGGTATTAAGGACAGAAGAATTAGCAAAATAACGAGCCGCTTCGACTGAGCTGTAACTATTGTTCGTCTGCCTGACGCCCACGTTCTCCCCATTGCTGCCAGTGAAGCTGCAATTGTTGAACGTCGCCGTCAACTTTGCGACAGCGCTTCCGTCTTTGGGCATCTTGAAGCTGCTGTTGCCATCAACGGAAACAGCGCCATTAAAGTCTCCGGACGTATCGTAGAACTCGCAGTCGGTAAAAGTCGCCGTGAAGGGATTGATGTTGCCACCAGTCGTATCCCTGCCCTCACGGAAGAGATGTGCAGGGACGGCATACTCTTGAGCGTTGCCCGCCACTGCGCCCGACCTACCAACATAGCCTTGGATCTTCAGCTTTTCGAACTTGGCGGTCAGCTCGCCCTCGGTGCTTCCCAACGAAATCGCAGGTACCTTTTGCTCATACTTGCTGCCATACGAGAGAATGAAGTTCTGCGAGCCGTCGCCAACCCCCAGGCCAACCGAGATGTCGCCCGATGCCTTTTTGTAGCCACCGCTGTAATAGCGGTCGGTCAAAAAGCCGCTTACGGACTCAAATTGCTTTTGGTTTCTATGAAAGCTGACGCACGGATTGTTGATACCGATGAACTCGATATTGCTGCCCCGCTTGATGTTGAACAGCCATCGTTCTTGACCGACCAACGCGTTCGTACGATCGTTCACGTAGACCGTGCCATCAATGTAAATCGTCACGGGGTTATACGAAGTCGCGTTCGGAACGTCGATGACGTAGCCCGAGGAGGGCGTGGTCTGATTTTCGCTCGTCCTGAGCACATAGCAACCAGGCTCGGTGATTTTAACGGGCTCTTTGCCTGCCTGTCCAAGCGACAGAACTTGTGAATTAGCAGGCACCTGTGTCTCGGCACTGGCCACAGCCGGCGTCGCCACGAGCGCGCATGCCACGGTTGCGATACCCAGCAGACGCATCAACGCAGCGCGCATCCCCATCTTCTTCTCCTTCATCGTTCAGCTCCCTTACCCCTATGCTTTCGCGATGTCCGATATCGCTTGGCGCGGCCGGCATGGTCCCTCGCCAGCCGCCAGCTCAAATTGACATATATATCCACCTGGTATTGTGCAACCGCATGTTTTGACACCCTGCCGCTCGGCGCGAGTTGCGTACCGTGGGGCGCAAACGGAACGCACCCCCGCGGGTGGCGCGTGCACGATGTGGCAAAATCGAGGTACTAAGGGGGCCCAATATGCTCAAAATCATCGCCTGCGACGACGACGTCGCCTTTCTAGATAACCTGCACCGCATGATCAACCGCTGGTCGGCCGAGACGGGTACGGCGGTCGATGTTGCACTCGTCACGCGCGGCGAGGACCTGCTGGCACGCCATGCCGCATCGCGCGCCGACATTATCATGCTCGACATGATCATGCCGCTCGTCAACGGCATGGACACCGCCCGCGAGCTGCGTCAATCCGATACCGCCGTGCACTTGGTATTTCTGACCTCATCGCCCGAGTTCGCGCTTGAGTCCTACGAGGTCCGCGCCTTCGACTACCTGCTCAAACCCGTGACCTACGAGCGCGTGGCGCAGCTGCTCGACGAGCTGTCGAGCCTGCGTCCGGCAACGATCGACGAGCTCGTCATCAAGACGTCCTTTGGCTACCATGCCCTGCGCCTATCCGATATCGAATATGCCGAGGCTCGCAACAAGCACGTGGTCTTCCACCTGTGCGATGGCCGCGATATCGAGGCGCTCGAGCCGTTCCGCAGCATCGAGGACCGGCTGGCCCAAAACGCGGCCTTTTTTAAGTGCCACCGCAGCTACCAGGTCAATCTGCGCAACATCGACCACTTTAACCGCACGGAAATCGTCATGCGCTCGGGCGCGTGCATACCGCTCGCGCGCAGCTGCAAGCAGGGATTCCAAGACGCCTACTTTGCGGTGCGGTTCGAGGGCGGGAGACGCTGATGCTTTCCTCGGCAGAACTGGTACTTTGGGCAATCCACCATGCGACGACGTTGCTCTTTGGCGTCTTTGCCTCGGCGGCGCTGTGCGGTGTCGAGATCAACGGCCGCCATTCGCTCGAACTGGTGGGGGTCGGCGCCGTAACCGGCACCGCTTTTGCGATTGCCAACCTCGTCGGCGGTGAGCTGTTTGCCCGACAGGTCTATCCGCTCGTCGTGCATCTGCCGCTTGTCGTCTACCTGTGCGTACGCTATCGCCTGAGTCCGCTGCTCTCCATCCTGGGCGTTACCAGTGCCTACCTGAGCTGCCAGTTTAGCAACTGGGTGGGCATCGCCGCATTCGCCGCCACCGATTCGCAGGTCGCGTACTACGTGGCGCGCATCATCACCACGCTCGGCGTCTTTGCCGTCTTGTTGCATTGGGCAAGCGAGATTGGCCCCCGCCTGGCGATCAAAAGCCCCACCGAGCTGGAGATTCTGCTCATCCTGCCGCTCGTCTACTACATCTTCGACTACGCCACCAACGTCTATACCACGCTGTTCCACTCGGGCTCGGTGGTAACCGTTGAGTTTTTGGCGTTCGCCCTCTGCGCCTTCTACCTTATGTTTCTTGCCGTCTACCTTCGCGAATACGAGGCAAAGGAAATCGCCGAGCGCGAGCGCTGGATGCTCGCGACCCGCGACAGCGCGGCCATCAAAGAGCTCGAAGCCTGGCGCCAGTCCGGACGCGAGCTCTCGGTTCTCCGTCACGACATGCGCCACTACCTGCGCGGTCTAGCGGCCCTGATCGAAGAGGGTCACACCGATGAGGCGCTCGAGCGCATCGACGCGCTCTGCGAGACCAACGACCGCACCGCCGTGCGCCGCTACTGCGCCAACGAAACGGTCAACATTGCGCTCTCGTCGCTTTCCGCGGACATCAACGCGCACGGCATCACCGCCGACCTGCGCGCCGCCGTGCCCGAAACCGTCCACGTGGGCGATGTCGATCTGTTCAGTGTGGTATCGAACGCCCTGGACAATGCCATCGCCGCGGCGAGCGCCGCCCCCGAAGGCAAGCGGTTTGTCGACCTGGACCTTCGCTACGAAGACGGTCAGCTTCTATTGCTGGTTTCCAACACGTTTGGCCGTGCGCCGCACATGGTCGACGGCATGCCCGTGGCTCAGCACACTGGGCACAGCTTTGGCACCAAGAGCATTAAGCTTGCCGTCGAGCGCATGAACGGCAACTGCCAGTTCCGCATTAACGGCGACCGGTTTGAGCTGCGCGCCGTGATGTAGGGGCTGCCGCCAGCCTCGCTACAGCGGTGCAGCCGCCGGGGTCAGCTGCTTAATGTAGGCCCACATGCGCTGCTTGGCGGCCTTGTCGGTGAGCGCCGCCTCAAAACCGTCGAGCGCCA
>USTC01000061.1 GCA_900557505.1 uncultured Collinsella sp. | reverse complement strand
GCCTCCGTGCGAGCTTTACGGGCGGACATGATTACTTGTCCTCGTCGTCCACAACCTCGTAGTCGGCGTCGACAACGTCATCGTCGGCAGGCTGGGCACCGGCGGCGCCGTCGGTCTGCTGCTGAGCGTCGGCGTAGACAACCTGAGCCAGCTCGTAGGCCACGGACTGCAGGGACTCGCCGGCGGCCTTGATGGCCTCGACGTCAGAGCCCTCGAGTGCCTTCTTGGCGTCGGCGATAGCGGCCTCGGCCTTGGACTTCACGTCGGCGGAAACCTTGTCGCCCAGCTCGTTGAGGGTCTGCTCGGTGGAGTAGCACAGGCTATCGGTCTGGTTGCGGACCTCGACCTCTTCCTTCTGCTTCTTGTCCTCCTCGGCATGAGCCTCGGCGTCCTTGACCATACGATCGACTTCGTCGTCGGACAGAGCGGTGGAGCCGGAGATAGTGATCTGCTGCTCCTTGCCGGTGCCCTTGTCCTTAGCGGAGACCTTGACGATGCCGTGGGCGTCGATGTCGAAGGTGACCTCGATCTGCGGCACGCCGCGGCGGGCAGCCGGGATACCGGTCAGCTGGAACTTACCGAGCGACTTGTTGTCGCGGGCAAGCTCGCGCTCGCCCTGGAGCACGTTGATCTCGACGCTGGTCTGGTTGTCGGCTGCGGTGGAGTAGACCTCGGTCTTGGAGGTCGGGATCGTGGTGTTGCGGTCGATCATCTTGGTCATGATGCCGCCCATGGTCTCGACGCCCGGCGACAGCGGGGTTACGTCGAGCAGCAGGATGCCCTCGACGTCACCGGTGAGCACGCCGCCCTGGACGGCAGCGCCGTCGGCAACGACCTCATCGGGGTTCACGGACATGTTGGCCTGCTTGCCGGTCATGGTCTTGACCAGATCCTGGACAGCAGGCATACGGGTGGAGCCGCCGACGAGGATGACCTCGGTCAGATCGGAGAGCTTGAGCTTAGCGTCGCGCAGGGCGTTGGTGACAGGCTGCTTGCAGCGCTCGAGCAGGTCGCGGGTGATCTTCTCGAACTCGGCGCGGGTCAGCGTGTAGTTGAGGTGCAGCGGGCCGGACTGGTTCATGGTAATGAACGGCAGGTTAATGGTGGACTGCTGCGCCGCGGAGAGCTCCTTCTTGGCGTTCTCTGCAGCCTCCTTCAGACGCTGCAGGGCCATGGGGTCCTGACGCAGATCGACGCCGTTCTCCTGCTGGAACTTGTCGGCCATCCAGTCGATGACGCGCTGATCCCAGTCATCGCCGCCCAGGTGGTTGTCGCCCGAGGTGGACAGAACCTCAAACACGCCGTCGGCGAGATCGAGGATGGAGACATCGAAGGTGCCGCCGCCCAGGTCGAAGACCAGGATGCGCTGGTCGGTACCCTGCTTGTCCAGACCATAGGCAAGAGCGGCAGCGGTCGGCTCGTTGACGATACGCTTGACGTTGAGGCCGGCGATCTTACCGGCGTCCTTGGTGGCCTGACGCTGGGCGTCGTTGAAGTAGGCCGGAACGGTGATGACGGCGTCGGTGACGGTCTCGCCCAGATACTTCTCGGCGTCGGCCTTCATCTTTGCGAGCGTCATGGCGCTCACCTGCTCAGCGGTGTAATCCTTGCCCTCGATGTCGACGACGGCACGACCGCCCTGGCCCTCCTTGACCTCATACGGCACAGTCTTGATCTCGGAGGTGCACTCGGAGTACTTGCGGCCCATGAAGCGCTTGATGGAGAACACGGTGTTCTTGGGGTTGGTGACAGCCTGGTTCTTAGCGGCCTTACCCACGACGCGGTCGCCGTCGGCGCGGAAGCCCACAACGGACGGGGTGGTGCGGTCGCCCTCGGCGTTCACGATAATGGTCGGAGAACCGCCCTCGAGGACGGCCATAGCGGAGTTAGTAGTACCAAGGTCGATACCAAGAATCTTACTCATTAGAAATTCCCTCTCTCTTTTGCGTTCGCGCCGCCTCGACGGTCTGTCGCGCGGCGCTTCGGCTTGTCTTTCAGGATGTAGTGTATCCCCTTATGGGCCGGAATATACAAAATCTAAGTCAATTCATATAAGATTTCTTATCTCTGAGAGTTTAGGTTCTCAAATGCGCAGGTAGACGCCCTGTTTGAGTTCTGGGCAAATCTATCGAGTTCTATGTAGAGATGGCTGAGGTTTGGGTTTGGAACTGTGTCCCGTTTTGGACGTGGATTACGGGATGCGATTTCCGCAAGCACGCTCAATCGCCCTATATTTCAAGTCACCTATAGCTAACATTTGCGCAGCTCAACGGCCTCACCTGCATGTTTTTTAGTAAGCCGCGGCATACTCGGCGAACGGTATGAAGATGCCGGTCAGAGGGTATTGCAAACGGTCGCTCCCGTGGTATGTTTTTGCCCGAATCAAACCGACGCGCATCACCTGTAGCGTCGGTCAACAGAGAGGAAACTACCATGGCTCATCCCGTAATTGATGCCGACGAGTGCATCGCTTGTGGCGTTTGCGTCGACTCCTGCCCCGCTGGCGTTCTGGAGCTCCAGGACGTCGCTACCGTCGCTGACGAGGATTCCTGCGTCGCCTGTGGCGCTTGCCAGGACGCTTGCCCCGCCGGCGCGATCACCGAGATCGTCGAGGAGTAACAACTCCCCCACTTGCACACTCACAAGTACACCGTGCACAAAAAGGAGGCCTCCGCATCGCCGCGGAGGCCTCCTTTTGCATTCGTCGTTACTAGGACAGGTCATCTTCGTAGGGCATCAGATCTGCCAGATAGCCCTTTTCCTTGAGCATGGTCTCGATCTCGTCGAGAGTTTGCTCGTCTTCTGCCGCAATGCGATGGAAGTGATAGCCGCTGGTCACCGTCAGCAGCGGAAAGCTCTTGCCGCTCTCGATATCGTGCAGGTAGCGCTCAACATCGCGACGATTGCGGATGTCCAGGTCGGCCGTGATCTTGCCGTATACGCGGTGATTGACGATCACGTTGAGCACGGCGCCGCCGGCGACGATACTCGTGAGCTCATCGCCCGCCTGCTCCACGCCGTGGCGAACCTTGACCAGACGCGTGGGCACAGCCGGGCTGCTCGCCGCCTCCTGCAGTACATAGCCGCGATTGGTGGCGACGATATCGTGCCCGTCGGCACGCAGCAGGGCGATGTCTTGCACGACGACCTGACGGCTCACGCCCACCTCGCGGGCAAGCGCACTGCCCGAGACAGGATCTTTGGCTCCCTCGAGCACGGCCATGATGGAACGGCGACGCTCGCGGGCATCCATTATTTACCGTCCAGCAGACGCAGGTGCTTGAGCGAGAGGTCGAGAATCGGCGCAGAGTGCGTCAACGCCCCCGAGCTGATAAAGTCAACGCCCAGGTCGGCGAGCGCGCGGATATTGTTGGCGTCCACGTTGCCCGAGCACTCGGTCTTGGCGCGGCCGGCGATAAGCTCAATCGCGGCAGCCATGTCGTCGTGGGTCATGTTGTCGAACATGATGATATCGGCACCGGCCTCAACTGCCTCGCACACCATATCCAGGTTCTCGCACTCGATCTCGACCGTCGCGGTAAACGACGCATGGGCGCGCGCCATCTCAATCGCGCGTGCCACGCCACCGGCGGCGTCGATGTGGTTGTCCTTGAGCATGACAGCCGTCGACAGGTTATAGCGGTGGTTGCTGCCACCGCCGATCTCGACTGCGGCCTTCTCGAAGACACGCATGCCCGGCGTGGTCTTGCGCGTATCGACGAGCACGGTCTTGGTGCCCTCGAGCGCCGCGGCCATCTGGTGCGTATAGGTAGCGATACCGCTCATGCGCTGCAGGTAGTTGAGCGCCACGCGCTCGCCCGAAAGCAGCACGCGCGCGTCGCCGCGCACCTGGCCAACGTGATCGCCGGCGTGCACCTCGTCGCCATCCGAGACATCGAACAACACGGAGCTCTGCGGATCCAGTAGCTCAAAGGTGCGGGCGAATACGTCCAGGCCGGCGATAATGCCGTCGGCCTTGGCGATGAGCTCAACGGTAGCGGGGCGCGCCGTGGGGCACACGCTCGCCGTACTCACGTCCTCAAACGTGATGTCCTCGCGCAGAGCCTGCAAAATCAGATCATCGACGACGAGCTTCATGGTAATGGGATTCATGGTCTACTCCTCCACGGCCTGCGTGCCGGCGGCACGGGCCAAATCATCGATTGCAAGGGTATCGGCGCTCAGGGCGCGGTGACGCCCGTCAAGCGCGGGCTCACCGGCCTGCTCCACGGCCAGCGACTCGCCGGTGCGCATGTACCACGCGGCGCGGCGGCCCCAGACCAGCGCCTCGAGCAGGCTGTTAGAAGCCAGGCGGTTCTTGCCGTGCACGCCATTGCAGGCCGTCTCGCCGGCGGCGTAGAGCTCGGGCATCGAGGTGCGGCCGTCCTTGTCGACCCATACGCCGCCCATAAAGTAGTGCTGCGTGGGAGTGACGGGAATGGGCTCGTCCAGGATGTCGCGGCCGTCCTCCAGGCAGCGCGCGCGGATATTGGCAAAGTGCCCGGTCGCCACGTCGCGCTCGACGGGGGCAAAGCTCAGCCACTCGTGCTCGGTGCCGTCCTGCTTCATCTGCTCGCGGATGGCGGCGGCGACAACGTCGCGCGGCTGCAACTCGTCGGTAAAACGCTCGCCGGCGGCATTGAGCAGAATCGCGCCCTCGCCGCGGCAGCTTTCGCTGATTAGGAACGTGCGGCCCGGCTGCGGCGAGAACAGACCCGTGGGGTGAATCTGCACGTAGTCCAGGTGCTCCATCGTGATGCCGTGCTCCTGCGCGATGTAGCAGGCGTCACCGGTGAGCTGCGGGTAGTTGGTCGAGTGGTCGTACACGCCACCGATACCGCCCGTTGCCCACAGCGTATGGCGGGCATGGATCTTAAACGGCTTACCGGCACGCACGCCCTCGGCGGCATTTGCCAGCTCGGCGGCGGGGCGAGCTGAATCGTCCTCGTCCACGGCGACGGCGACGACGCCGGTGCACACCGTGGCGCCATCGCGCTCGGCGGTCAGGATGTCGGTCATGGCAACGTGTTCGAGAATCTGCACGTTATCCAGCTTGCGAACAGCCTGGAGCAGCTTGGTCGTAATCTCCTTGCCCGTAATATCGGCATGGAAGGCGATGCGCGGGCGGCTGTGCGCGCCCTCGCGGGTAAAGTCGAGGCTGCCGTCGGCCTTACGCTCAAAGTCCACGCCCATGGCCAGCAGGTCGTTGATGACCGAGCGGCTCGAGCGAATCATGATGTCAACACTCTCGCGGCGGTTCTCGTAATGGCCGGCGTGCATGGTGTCCTCAAAGAAGGCATCGTAGTCCGAGCCTTCGGGCAGCACGCAAATGCCGCCCTGCGCGAGCATCGAATCGCACTCATCGACGGCGCCCTTGGAAAGCATGATCACGCGTGTGCTCGTCGGCAGATTGAGAGCCGCATACAGGCCCGCCACGCCGCAACCGGCAATGACGACGTCACACTCCATATCGGGGTATTGTTTGGTTTCCACAGGAATCCTCTCCCTTGTAATGTGGCATAAGGGATGGTCCCTCATGTCACATTGGCTTAGCGCACCGCGTACTCGAGCATGCGGTCGAGCGTGAGCTTGGCCTGATCGGCGGCCTCGTCCGACACGCCAATCTGCACCTCGCCCTCGCCCGTCTCCAGGCAGTGCACGAGCTTTTCGAGCGTGATGAGATCCATGTTGACGCAGGTGGGCTGCACCGCAGGGAAGTAGAACTTCTTGCCAGTGCCCTGGCAGCGGCGTTCAAGCTCGTAGAGCACGCCGCGGACCGTCACGATGATGAACTCGCTGGCGTCCGACTCCTCGGCATACTTGATGATGCCGGCAGTAGAGCCGATGTAGTCGGCCTCGGCCAGGACGTCGGCCTTGCACTCGGGGTGCGCCAGCACGAGCGCGTCGGGGTGCGCCTCCTGCGCGTCGACGATCTGCTCGACGGTGATGATGTGATGACGCGGGCAGTAGCCGTTGTTGAGGATGACGTGCTTTTGGGGCACCTGCTCGGCCACAAAGCGGCCCAGGTTTTGGTCGGGAATGAACAAGATGTGCTGCTGCGGCAGCTCGGAGACAATCTTGACGGCGTTAGAGCTGGTAACGCACACGTCGCTCCAGCTCTTGATCTCGACCGTGGAGTTGACGTAGCACACCACGGCCAGGTCGTCGCCGTACTCGGCGCGGGCGGCGTCGACCGTCTCGCGCTTGACCCTATGAGCCCTGGGGCAATCCGCGCCCGGCTCGGGCAGCAGCACGGTCTTAGTGGGATTGAGCAGCTTGGCGCTCTCGCCCATAAACTCCACGCCGCACAGCACGATGGTCTGCTGCGGCAGGCTCTTAGCGAGCTTTGCCAGGTAGAAGCTGTCGCCGACGTAATCGGCCACAGCCTGAACCTCGGGCGCCACATAGTAGTGCGCCAGGATCACCGCATCACGTTGGGTTTTTAGTTGCTGAATGGCCTCGACGAGCTCTGCGGGCACCAGTGCCGCGCGCTCCGTTGCCGTCGTTGCCGATGCCAGGCCGGCCGCGATATCGCGTGCAAGCTCCGATGCATCCATGTTCGCGCTCTGTGCCATCAAGGCCCCTCTCTTTTGGCGAATCTTGGGGCTTTAGTATGACACCTGGCTTTACAGCTGACAAGACAGCTGTAAAGCCAGGTGTAAAGTTGAAATAAAGATTCAATCATGCGGCGGGTCCATTTTCGAACTGGCAAGCTGAGGATAGTTGAAAATGGACCCGCCCCATGATTCGAGCAGCCGTTTTGTCCTGGACCAAGGGGCAGTGGTCATAGAAGCGG